>CALDPL010000160.1 GCA_937911965.1 uncultured Allomuricauda sp.
TGAGGATGTAACCGGTGCGCTTGCCGATGGTGCGCACGATGGTGGGCACCAGGGGCCCGACGATGAAGATGGCCACGGCCTGGGCCAGCCCTATGATAAATGCTGATTTATGGCTGACCCCCTTGTCGGTGGTCCTGGCCTTGTCGGCCAGAAAGAGCAAAACGGCGGTAATGATGAGCATGAGGCCCACTATGATGATGGCCCCGTCAAAGAACACTTCTATATAGTCGATCAAAAAGTAGCCGATCAAGGCGGCGGGAACCATGGAGATTACAATGTTCAGGGAGAATTTGGTCGCTTCGTTCCACTTGAATTGGAACAGCCCCTTTAGGATATCATATACATCCTTTCTGAATACGACCAAGGTGCTCAGCGCCGTCGCAAAATGCAGCACTATGGTGAAAAGCAGGCTGTCCTCGGGCAGGGCCTCCGCTCCCAGGATCGCCTTTCCAATTTCCAGATGCCCGCTGGAGGATACGGGCAAGAATTCTGTCAACCCTTGGATGATGCCCAAGATGATGGCGTCGATAAGCTCCAAATCAGTCCTTGTTTTTATCGGGGTTCAACAATATGGCATAGACCTGTATGCCAAGGCCTATAAGGACCAGGGTGGGGGCCAGGCGGATTCTTCTGAAATTATAGATTTCTGGGTTGAAGACGTCGGGGTCATCGGTCCCCCCTCCGGCCATCAGGATAAAGCCCAAGGCGATGAAGGCAAGACCCAAAAAGAGAAAAAGGTAGTTCTTCCGTTGGAAGATGGCCTCCCTGTCAGGCTGTTGATCGGTTCTGTTTTTCTTGCTCATGGGGCCAAAGTTAATAATAAAGATCGTCCGTCCTCAAATTAAGGAAACGTTGGGTCGCAAAATAGGTGCTTGCCCAGGAAATGGCCAGTCCCAAGCCAAAAACCCCCACAAAGAGGATCAGGAGCAGTACGTAGTCGTCCAGCAGTCTGAGTTCGGGGAAGTTCAAATTGATGTAGTACAGCAATACGGCCAGGGCGATCAGGGCGATCGTGCTCCCCAACATCCCCAATTTTATATTGGTCATTACAAAGGGCCTGCGAATGAATTTTTTGGTGGCCCCGACCATTTGCATGGTCTTGATGATAAATCGTTTGGAGTAAATGGACAGCCGAATGGAGCTGTTGATCAGCAGGACGGCTATCACGGTAAAGACCGCACTGGCCCCCAGGATCCAAAGGCCGATTCTCCGGGCATTGTCATTGAGCAGGCCGATCAGCGGCTTGTCGTAACCCACTTCGTCCACATAGGTCTTCTCCCCGATTTCCCCGGCGATTTCCTCGATCTGTTGGGGGGTGACAAAATCCGCCTTCAATTGTACGTCAATGGAATTTTTAAGGGGGTTGTAGCCCAAAAATTCCACAAAGTTTTCCCCTATGTCCTCGCTGTACTGTTCCGCGGCATCTTCCTTGGAGATGTATTTTGCCGATTTGGTGTATTCGGCCAGGGCAAGACTTTTTTGAAGTTGTTCGATTTCCACGGGCTTGGCATTGTCCTTGAGGAAGACCGATACGGTGATCTGTTCCTTGAAGTGGTCGCCCAACTTTTTGGTGTTCAGCACCAAAAGTCCCAGGGCGCCCAGCAAGAAAAGGACCAGGGCAATGCTGAGCACTACGGAAAAGTAGGAGGAGATCAGTTTTCTGCGCTGATATCGTTCAATATATTGGCTCATAGTGTGGAATCAATACGTAAAAATAGAAAAGTAAATCGTATTTAGGGGATTAAAGCTATTTTTGCAACTCCAAAATGTAAATGAACGAGATGAATTATGATTTCCGTGGCCTGGAGGCCAAATGGCAGGCGTATTGGGCAAAGAACAAGACCTTTAAGGCGAGCAATGAATCCGACAGGCCCAAGTTCTACGCCCTTTCCATGTTCCCCTACCCTTCGGGGGCGGGGCTCCATGTCGGGCACCCCCTGGGCTATATCGCCACGGACATCCAATCCCGATACAAGAGGCACAAGGGCTTCAATGTACTGCATCCCATGGGCTACGATTCCTTTGGCCTGCCCGCCGAACAGTATGCCATACAGACCGGACAGCATCCGGCCCTTACCACGGAACGGAACATCAAAAGATACAGGGAGCAGCTCGACAAGTTGGGTTTTTCCTTTGATTGGGACCGGGAGGTGCGTACCTCAGATCCCGAATATTACAAATGGACCCAATGGATCTTTATTCAGCTCTTCAATTCATGGTACAATCTGAAAACGGACCGGGCAGAGGATATAAAGGATCTGATCGCCCTTTTTGAAAAGGGAGGCAATGCCGCGGTGGAAGCGGCCTGTGATGGGGATACCCCCACATTCACCGCCGAGGATTGGAAGGGCCATTCCCAGCGGACCAAGCAAGAAATCCTGCTGAAATACCGTTTGACCTATTTGGCGGATACCGAGGTAAACTGGTGCCCTGCCCTGGGCACGGTCCTGGCCAACGACGAGATCGTGAACGGGGTCTCAGAACGCGGGGGCCATCCGGTGATCCGAAAGAAAATGACCCAGTGGAGCATGCGGATCACCGCCTATGCCCAACGCCTTTTGGATGGGCTGGAGGATTTGGATTGGCCCCAACCCTTGAAGGATTCCCAGACCAATTGGATCGGACGCTCCCAAGGGGCCTCGGTCCGTTTTGGGGTGCTTCCCCCGGATGGGGGTGGGATATCCTTGGATTCCCAGGAATACATCGAGGTCTTTACAACCCGGCCCGATACGATCTTTGGGGTGAGTTTCATGTGTTTGGCCCCGGAGCACGAATTGGTGGAAAGGATTACCACAGCGGAACATAAAACCGAGGTGGAGGCCTATGTGGAGGCCACGGCCAAACGATCGGAACGCGACCGTATGGCCGACGTCAAGCGGGTATCCGGGGTGTTTACCGGAGCCTATGCCGAACATCCCTTCACCAAACGACCTGTTCCAATATGGATCGGGGACTACGTCCTGGCCGGCTACGGCACCGGGGCGGTGATGGCCGTACCCTGTGGGGACCAGAGGGACCATGACTTTGCAAGACACTTTGGGCTGCCCATCCCCAATATCTTCGAGGGGGTGGATGTTTCCAAGGAGGCTTTTGCCGATAAGTCCACTGCCGTCATTGCCAACTCGGATTTTTTGAACGGACTGCCCTATGAGCAGGCCAACCAAAAGGCCATTTCGGAACTGGAGGCTTTGGGGCTGGGGAAAGGCAAGATCAACTACCGACTCAGGGATGCGGTCTTCAGTAGACAGCGCTATTGGGGGGAGCCCTTTCCGGTCTATTATGTGGAGGGAATGCCCCAAATGATCGACCTCGAACATCTGCCCTTGGAACTTCCAGAGGTGGAGAAATACCTGCCCACCGAGACGGGGGAACCCCCTTTGGGCAATGCCACGCATTGGGCCTGGGACACCAAGACCCATAAGGTGGTGGCCAACGATCTGATCGACCACAGCACCGTATTCCCCTTGGAACTCAATACCATGCCGGGATGGGCGGGAAGCTCCCAATACTTCAACCGATATATGGATCCCCGGAACGGGAAGGCCATATTTTCCCAAGAGGCCATTGGGTATTGGCAGGACGTGGACCTCTATATCGGGGGCAGCGAACACGCCACTGGGCATTTGCTCTACTCCAGGTTCTGGCAAAAATTTATGTTCGACAGGGGCTTTGTTCCCAAGGACGAGTACGCCCGGAAGTTGATCAACCAGGGGATGATCACCGGAACCTCTGCCTTTGTGTACCGATTGGCTTTTGGGACTGCTGACGGACAGGAGGTACCGGCCTTGGCCGAGGTTCCCCAAATATTCATCGGCCATGGAAGGATGCGGGCCTTGGAGGGCAATGATCCGGCCGAAGCCCTCAGGGGCAGGGAGGCAGTTGTGGACCATATCACCACAAAATACGGCCTGGACCCCGAAGCCTTTGGGGAGGTCACCTTCCAGGTCCTGCCCCTACATGCCGACGTTTCCTTGGTCAACACCTCGGATGAGTTGGATATTGAAGCCTTTAGGGAGTGGCAGCCGGAGTACAGGGATGCGGAGTTTATCCTGGAAGATGGAAAATACATCGTTGGTCGAGAGGTCGAAAAAATGTCCAAGTCCAAATACAATGTGGTCAATCCGGATGCCATATGCCAAGAATACGGGGCGGATTCCCTACGTCTCTATGAGATGTTCCTGGGCCCCTTGGAACAGTCCAAACCCTGGAACACTGCAGGAATAAGTGGGGTGCATTCCTTTTTGAAAAAGTTGTGGAAGCTCTACGGTTCCCTTGGAGAGGCCGAGGTCGAGCCCACTGCCGAAAACTTGAGGACCCTGCACAGGACCATCAAAAAAGTAGAGGAGGACATCGAACATTTCTCCTTCAACACCTCGGTGTCCACCTTTATGATCTGTGTCAATGAGCTGACCGCCCAAAACTGTCGCAGCAGGGCCATTTTGGAGCCTTTGGCCATTCTGGTATCCCCCTATGCCCCCCATATTGCCGAGGAACTCTGGGAACGCTTGGGCCATACCGGGTCAATAGCCCATGTCCCCTTTCCGATATTCGAGGAAAAGTACCTGGTGGAAAGCAGCAAGGAGTATCCGATTTCATTCAACGGCAAGACCCGCTTTACCCTGGAGTTTCCCATGGATATGGACAAAGATCAGATCGAAAAGGCGGTGCTGGAACACGAAAAGACCCGGGAACAATTGCAGGGCCGTGAACCCAAAAAGGTGATTGTGGTGCCGGGGAGGATCGTGAACATTGTGGGTTGAGTTTATTCTGGATTGGTCCCTTTGTCCCTTGGGAACAGGGCTTCAATCCATAAGGACCTTTAGAGCCTCCGAAGTGGTGTTCACAAAATTGATATGTCCCATTTTGTTGCTCTCGGCAATGAAATCCTTGACGTTTTTGCTTGAGTGGGGTGTTAAGTCCCCCACGATGGCCAAGGGGATGCGATAGTTGGAGAACTTTTGGAGGATTTCGCCCGCCATCCCGTTTTTTAGGTCAAAAAAGTCCGGGCTTATATTGCTGCTGTGAATGATGATTTTCTCAAAGCCTTGGTAATACAGGGTTCCCAAGAGCTCCAAGCCGTCTTCGGCCGATTGAACAATAATGGCATCCGATGTGATTTCAGCAATTTTTATGGTTTTGATCAGGTGGGTTTCTATATGCATTGAAGATTCTCGTTGTCCTTAAGGGTATGTATATGGGCCTTTGTTGTAATATTATAATTGAACACTATCGAAATCAGGTTCTGGAAACAGTCTGGATTTGTACAGGTTTAACGGTAAACCCTTGCTCCTTTAATTGTTCGAGGAGGCCACATTTGTATTTCAAATGGAAATATCCAACGGCCAAGAAGGTATTTTTTGTCCGAATCAGTTTTGGGATTATCCGCATCCAATCCTTGTTCCTTTGCAATAGTAATACATCGTCCTCGCATTCCGATTCAAAGGTATAGTCCAGATTGAAGTTTCTGTAGTTGTTGGCAAGTTCGCAAATTCCCGTATTGGATTTGTCGGCGGTCAACAGTTCGATCCAGGCCCTGATCGGTTTTCTCTCCTTTTTCCAATCGGAATCCCCGTTTGCTTTTTGGATCAGAGCCAGTTGCAGGCTGTCGGTTTCCAAGCCCACAAGGGGGATGTTGTTTTCTTCAGCTAGATGCTGAAGGTATCTGTCAAAGTGTTTGAAGGTGTCGGTCCCCTTGACGGTCTTGCATTTGATCTTTTGATATTCCTGTTGTAATTTCCAGCGTATTTCCAAGGGGGTCAACCGGTAGAGATCCACCTTCCAATCCCGGGTCAATGCCTTGAGTTTTTCAAGATCCTTTTTCTTAAGCCGTTTTTCGATTTCCAGGGATTTCCCCCTTTTTTGGATCATTTCCCTGGTGCCCTCGATCTCGTCGATGGATTCAAAGACCGCAAGTTCAGAATTTAGGAGGGCCTGCTTGATCTGCGGTATGGAATCGACAAAGGAATTTCCAAATTGATGGAAGGTCCCTACGATATAGGAGGTTTTGTTGTTTTCGGTGTTGGTGACCTCCCACAGGATGGTGTTCTGGCCATAGACCCATGGGGAAAGGATCAGAAAAAAAAGAATTGAGATCGGGTGTTTCATTTGTTGTGGGTTAGCTCGGGCCCTTGCTCCGTGTTTGTGTTCAAAGCACGTATTTTTCAAAGAGGGCGTCCAATTCCTTTTGGGGATCGGTGCAGAGTCCCGAATGGGTTTCTGAGCTTTGGATGATGGTGCTTCTACAGGCGGTCAGCCAACCGAAGCGTTCCGCTTGGTCCAAGGCTCCGATCGGTCCGGAGGATGGGGTTCCCTCACAGATCATTTTCCAGGAATTCAGATGTTTGCCCAAGGGTTCCGCTTCCAAATCCGGGCCGAAGGTCTTTAATTTATCGGGATCGATGTGATATTTTAAATCCAGGAATTTTTTTCTCTTGCAATGGAGAATGACCCCGATATTGAAGAATTCTTCTCGTTCCACTTTGGGCACCAATCGGATTATTGCGTATTTATAGGGGTGTCTGTCGTGCATCCTCGGCTTCTTTGACCAAGAGGTCCATCATGGAGATCTTGGTGGTTATGAATTGGATATAGGCCTCCCGCATTTCATGGGGACCCATGGAATCGGAGTCGTTGATCAACCAGTCTTCGGGGACCTTGGACACAATTTCCCTCAGGACTTCCGGACCGATTGCTTCCCGGATTTCCTGGGCAGCCTGGGACAAGGCCGTGGCCTGCCGCAACATGACATGGTCTTTTACAAAGGGGAAGGTGCGCTCCAAATGCTCTTCCCAAGTGGCCCAATTGTGGTGAAAATAGAGGCTTGCCCCATTGTCTATGACCCAGAGCCCATTGTTCCAGCTCAGCAGGTTGGCATTTTTTGCGGTTCGGTCGATATTGCCGATCAGGCAATCGAGGAGGACCACCTTGGAAGCGGTCAAGGCGTCCACCTTGGAAGTCAAGGGGTCGAAGGTGATGGCACCTGAAAGGAAATGGAGGCCGAGGTTTAGGCCCACACTGAATTTGAGCAGGTCCCGTACTTCTTCGTCGGGTTCGGTCTTGCCAAAGGATTCATCCAGGGTCATAAAGACCAGTTCGGGCACCTTCAGTCCCATGGCCCGGGCCAGTTCCCCTGAGATGAATTCGGCGACCAGGGCTTTTTTCCCCTGGCCGGCCCCCCTGAATTTCAATACGTACAGAAAGTCGTCATCGGCCTTCACAATGGCGGGGAGGGAACCTCCTTCCCTGAGGGGCTGTAGGTATCGGACAACATTGACGGTCCTGATATCGATTTTATTCATAGGTGCTGGCGTGGGGTCCTGGATTCATGACTTGTGCAAATTTAAGGGAACTTCCCTTTCAGGACGCTGGGATCAATGTCCAAATTGCCTCAGATGGTGGTCCGTGTGTTTATGGACCAGGATGCCGATCTGTTCCCGGCTCATTTTTCCAAAGAAATCGTGGATGAATGCGGGGTTGTCATAGCTTTCATATTCCCGGATCAATGAAATCCATTTCAATTTCTCCCCTTCCAGGTCCCCTTCGGTCTCCCGCACCTTGAACTGGGCGGAAGTGGGGACGTTCTTGTCGAAGGGGGAATCGTCCCGTATCATCCTTCGAAGGGCCATTTTTCCAAACAGCTTCCCCACGAGTTCTTGTTTGTATATGTGCCCTTCGGGCCGTAGGATCCAACCGTTCCAATAGGTATTGTGGGCGACCATTTGGTACACGTTCATCTTGCCCCATTGGGCCTTGCTGTCCTCCTTGATGGAGGAGATTCTTTGAATCAGGGCTTCCCGGATGGCCGGGTCGAATATCGTTTTCATTTTCTGCTTGATTTCATGGCCTTTTCCTTCTTGAGCTTCGGGTCTTCCAAGAACTTTTGGTACTGTGGGGTCTCCATACCGTAAAGGGCGATCTTTCCCCGGGAATCGCTGTGGATCCCAAACCCATAGGATTTGGTCAAGGGGGATGCCCTCAGGCAGGCCTGCCCTTTTGAAAAGAACCGTTCCCGGGCCGGGCCGTATTCCTCGGGGACCAGGCCGCTGCGATCCGCAAATACCTGGAACAATACCTCATCGGACGTATATCCGTAGGGATTTTTGGCTATCATTTCATATTGCATTTCGGCTATGGTCCTTTGGTCGCCCCTGGAAGGGGGCTTGGTCCCCTGGGTCCTTTTCGTGTCCGGGGCCACCTCGATGAAGTGGTCGAAGTAATTGGTGGTGTATGTTTTCATTTGGGTAGGTTTCCGGGTTCCCGCAGCTTTGGTCTGCACTTTCAAAACTAATAAAAGGAACGGATTTAGTCGTTACCTTTAGGTGAAATAACCGACCATGGAATCCATTGAGATCATCGGCCTTGTCGCTGCCACCCTGACCACCTCTGCCTTTGTCCCCCAAGTGAACCGGGCCTGGAGGTCCAAATCCACCAAGGATATTTCCCTGTTGATGTACCTGGCTTTTTTTGTGGGGACCATGCTTTGGCTCTATTACGGCCTTGTGCACGGGAGCCTGTCCATTGTCCTGGCCAATGGGGTCACGGGTCTTTTGGTGGTGGTGATGCTTTTTTTGAAGCTGAGGTACAAATAGGTCCTATTATGGAACCTGGGATTTTGTGAAATGGGTCCCATGTTCGAACGGTTGAAAACAAAACCATGGGACCCAGACACATTGGATGGGTCGCGATTGTTACAAACATATGATGTTGGGGGCTCAACCCGGGATGAATGAAATGCCGGTTGTGTTTTCTGTCCATTTCCACAATTGTTTTGCGCGGGTTGGATCCAATGAATATGGTTTTACCCCTTGGGAAAATTCCTGGCCCAATGCCAATTCCGCTATGTCCGAATCTTCGCAATACACACCGCCATAGGCATCCAATTCCTGGCTTGTGGCGGCCCAAATCGTTGTGGCCGCACCTTGTGGAATGGTTTTTAAACTTGCAATGGCGTTCCGGTCGGGCTCCCCATGTTCGTTGTAAAGACCAAAGTTTTGCAAGAGTTCCATAGGAGCTTCCCGGATCAATTCCGTTCCCCATATATTGCCAGGATGTAGGGAATAGGCCCTCACCCCATAAGGTTTGCCGCGTTGGTCCAATTCAAGGGAAAATAGATTGACGGCGGTCTTGGATTGTCCATAGGCGGTCAGGGTGTCATAGGACCGTGTTTTAAAGTTCGGATCGCCAAAATCAAAATCCGAAAATTGGTGTCCTTGGGAAGACACGTTGACAACCCGGGCCCCATCAGCCCTTTTCAATGCGACCCAGAGTCGGGCGGTAAGTTGAAAAACGGATAGATAATTGGTGGTGAGCTGCGATTCGTTCCCGGAGGAATTCCTGCGCAGGGGCACAAACATTATTCCCGCATTGTTGATCAGTAGGTGCAGGGGCCTGGCAGTGGCCATAAATTTGTTGGCAAAGCGGTCAATGGATCCAGGATCCATCAAATCCAATTCTTCGAGTTCCACCCCTTTGATGCCTGCCAAATTTGCCTTGGCCTTTTTCAGGTTTCGTGCCGGCACGATGACAGTTGCTCCAGCTGAGGTCAGTGTTTTGGTGGTTTCCAGGCCAATTCCTGTGTAACCCCCTGTGACTACGGCAATTTTTCCCCTAAGGTCAATTCCTTTGATCGACTCTTTTGCTGTGGTTGATGCATTGAACCCCGAACCTATGGGATGTTGCAGTGCCCCCTTGTGATTGTTTTGTTCCATGGTATAGAAAATTTATTGGACGGGGCTACCTTGGCCCCAATCCATGATTTATTTGAATTTCACTGTTGGGTTTGGGCATCGACGCCCCTTTTTTTGTTTGCACATGGCGTTGTTTTTTTGTTTGGGGGACAAAGTTAGGCCAGCTTGGTTATTTTAAATAACTTTGTCACTATTAATTACTGTATCATCGGTGTAACCAAGTAACATTATGGAGTGTGGGAAGGAGGCTTTCCAGCCACAGCATAGCAAGGAAATGAGAGCGATCCGGGATTCCATGGACGTTTTGCACGGCAAGTGGACCATTGCAATAATTTCATCCATTTGCTATTACAATAAAAGGAGGTTTTCGGACATCCTCAATGATGTGGATGGGATATCCAATAGGATGTTGAGCAAGGAATTGAAGGAATTGGAAATCAACAAACTGATTGAGCGAACCGTTTTGGATACCCAACCGGTGACGGTCCAATATGAACTTACCGAACACGGGAGAACCCTACAGACCCTTATCCACAACCTGACCCGTTGGGGCATGGAGCATCGTAAAAAAATTATCGGAGCTTAGTTTTTGGGAGGGTCGGATGATGCCGCGGGCCGGACCAAGTCCCTTTGGAATCCCATGGTCCCTTCGTTAAAGGTTGAAAAAGGTCTTGTCGTTCCCATGGGTCCCACAAGTACGGCATGAAAATCATACCTTCTTTGAAAAGCTTCCACAACGGGATTCTGCAGAAGGCCAAGAGGTTGTTCGATCAAGGAATCCATTGAACGGGCCGCGTTGAAAACTTTGGTCATTGGGTACATTTTGTCAGCAAAGGTGACAACTCTTATTTTGGCCGGATTTTTGCTTAATTGTGGTATATTTATAACTAAATCGATAAGCCATGATGACATATTATATTTTGATCGGTGCGATTGCCCTGGTGAGCTGGCTGGTGAGCAATCAGTTGAAGAGCAAATTCAGGAAATATTCCAAGGTGCATTTGCGCAATGGGATGAGTGGGGCGGAGATTGCCCAAAAAATGTTGGACGATCACGGGATCCGGGATGTGAAGGTGATATCCACCCCGGGAATGTTGACCGACCACTACAACCCAAAGAACAAAACGGTGAACCTCAGTGAGGGGGTCTACAATCAGAGAAATGCCGCTGCTGCAGCGGTGGCCGCACACGAATGTGGCCATGCCGTACAACATGCCCAAGCCTATGAATGGCTTACCCTGCGTTCCAAATTGGTGCCCGTGGTCAGTGTCACTTCCAGCATGTCCACCTGGGTGGTTTTCGGGGGCATTATCCTAATGGCCACTTCAGGAGTGGCCGGGGGCATCGGGTTTTATATTGCCGTTGCCGGACTGATCATGATGGGTTTTGCGACCCTCTTCAGTTTTGTGACCCTGCCCGTGGAATACGATGCCAGCAAAAGGGCCTTGGTGTGGCTCAAGCAAAAGAACATGGTGAGCCAACAGGAATACGCCGGGGCGGAAGATTCCTTGAAATGGGCGGCCCGGACCTATTTGGTCGCGGCCATCGGTGCCTTGGCCTCCCTCCTCTATTGGGCCCTGCAAGTGCTCGGAAGCCGGGATTGATGTTGAACCAAAAGTAATATACAATAAGAAACGGGGCCTTTTGGCCCCGTTTTAGGTTCTATCATTTCCTTTTGGAAATGGATTTGTGTCTTCATTATGGGTATTGGAGCCCAGGGGATCAATCGATCCACCTCGCGACCTGGTTGTCTATCATCTGAAGTCCCACACCTTCGGTGCCTGTGACCTCGATCATATCCAGGATGTCCCGGATGGTGTTCTCCTCTTCCACTTGTTCCATGACAAACCAGTCGAGGAAACGCTCTGTGGGGATGTCTCCCAGTTCCCTGGCCTTCTTCACGATGTTGTGGATGGATTTGGTCACGGCCACTTCGTGTTCCAAGGTACTCTCGAATACATCCACTATGGAGGAGTAGTCGTGGTTGATGTCCCTGATCTCCGGGGATACGGGACTTCCTCCGGTTTCCAAAAGGAAGTTGAAGATTTTCATCATATGCTCCCGTTCTTCCTCGGTCTGCTTGTAGAAAAACTTTGCCGAAGTGAAATATCCGTTCTGCTCGCACCAGGATGCCATGGCCAAATAGGTGGCCGAGGCATGGGCCTCCATCTTTATCTGTGCATTGAGCAAATCCATGGATTCCACTTTGATGCTCATGCTTTGTCTTGCTATATCTTTCATACCTTTCTGTGTATTGCTTTATACTGCAAAAGTACGAAATATTGACCGCAACTTAAAGCCAAGTGCCTTATTTAAAGATGATTTAAGACTGGATAAAAATAAGGGAGAAAATGGGGTCAGACCCTGGCCATGGCCCTGCCCGCGGAGAGGCCCAGGGCAACGAATCCCTTTTCCACAAGTTCTTTGAGGTCGAGAATTTCCAGGGTGTTCAAAATCAGCAGATGTTCCTTGTTGCAGAGCAGGAGTATCTCGAAGCCGTGTTTGTTCAAACTGCCGTCAAAATGGTCCTCTATGGGGATGGCGTTGACCTTTTCCCTAAGGGCCAACAATTGGCACAGGGACATGCGCACCAGCTTTTGTCCGAAATCCAAATAAAAGCAGCGTTGGCCGCAGCCTTGGTACAATGTGTAGTATGTGGTTCGGAATATTACATTCATGGGCCCAAATGTAATATTAATTTAGATTGAATACAAATATCAAATCTGGATCTGTCGATCGATCTGTTGGTTCAGGGAAATAAAGGTTTCTGTGCGGGACACCCCTTCGATCTGCTGTATGTTCTTGTTGAGGACCTGCATCAGGTGCTCGTTGTCCCGGCAGAGGACCTTGATCAGGATGGACCAGTTCCCGGTGGTGTAGTGGCACTCGAGTACCTCCGGGATCCGCTCCAGTTCCTTTACCGCCTTGGGGTTTGACATGGCCTTGTCCAGGAAGATCCCTATATAGGCCATGGTGGTATAGCCCAACACCCTGGGATTGATCACGAATTTGGATCCCAAAAGCAGGCCGGAGCTTTCCAATTTGCGCAACCGTTGGTGAATGGCCGCCCCGGAAATGCCGATGTTTCTGGCGATCTCGAGAATGGGTTTACGGGCATCTTCCATCAAATACCTTAAAATCTTCTTGTCAATACCGTCAATTTTGACCGAACCGTCATTGTTTTTCACTGGAATGATTTGAATTTGACACTAAAGATATTCAAAAAGGCCCAATTCAATCCCTGGAATTCGGATTGTAGCCCGTATAGGGCACTTCGTATTCCTTGAAAAGGATGCCATGGGACTTGAGTTCCGCCAGAATCGGGGCGTATACCTCTTTTTTCAAAGGAAGTTGTACCCCGGGACTCTTTATTTTTCCATTGAGAATCTGCAAGGCGGCCATGGCCACGGGAAGGCCCACGGTCTTGGACATGGCGGTATGGGCCTTGTTTTCCCCCAGGACCACCATATTGGTGTCCAATTGGAGTTTCTTGCCCTCCAACTCGTAGCCGAACTTGTGGTACATCACGATCATGTCCTTTTCGTGTTCCTCCAAGGTCCACCTTTGCTCCAGGATATGCTGTAGGATCTGGGCGGGGCTGGCCCGCTCCAGGGGGATTTTTTTGTTTGGATCGAAGAGGTCCAGCTCCAGGAGTTTGCCCCACATGATATCGTCCTGGTCTATTTTCAGGTAGTGCCTGAGTTTGAGCTCCACCGAGTCGGTCGGGGAATAGGGCAGGAAGAGGTTGACAAACTCCCTATGGGACATGCCCTGGGAGTTTTCAATGATATAGCTGTCGTCGGTCATGCCCAGGATGACGAACATCTGCCAGGCCTTGGAAAAGCCTACCCGGCGCATGGTGCCCCGATAGAGGGTCAACACCTGCTGAAGGCCGTAGGCCTCCCTGTACTTCAGGGAATCCCGGTTGGCATAGGCCTCGAAGGATCCATGGCCCTCGATGTCCAGGAACTCCGTCCTTCTGAAAAGTTTGTGGTAGGGAATGTATTTGAATCTCCCGCCATGCTTAAACCGTATGACTCCCCCCTGTCCGGCCAATACGACGTTTCTTGGGTTCCAGGTAAATTTATATCCCCATGGATTGTTATCACTTTCCGGAGCAATCAAACCTCCTGCGAATGATTCAAAACATTTTATTTCTCCTCCTCTATCCCGGATTTCATCGAGCAGCTTCATTGCAGACAGGTGATCAATGCCCGGATCCAGACCGATTTCATTCAAAACTATAATGCCTTTTTCGCGGAATGATTGATCGAGTTGTTTAATTTCAGGAGTGATATAGGAAGGTGTAATAAGATGTCTACCGATTTCCAGACAATCCTTTACCACTATTAAATGTAATGATGCCGGCAACATAGAAACCACTAAATCGTGTTGGGTAATCAATGCCTTCCGGGAAGGTTCATCGGTTACATCAAATTGTTGGGCGGTGCCTCTTTCATGACCAGAAACTTTTCGTTCGGCCAATTGAAGATCCATATCGCAAACGGATATTTGCCAATCTTCCTGCAATGCATTATCCAATAAATATTTAATGAGTGATGATGACGATCTACCCGCCCCAATTATCAAAATTCTCTTCATTCCGTCACAATTTGAGGCCAAATATAATTGTTCAAACGGGCAACTTCCGAAATGATTCGTTCATTTTACCAACACTCTTTGCAGTGTTCATTTGGCACGAGGATTGAAAGCAACCCACAAAAACAATTAATTTTACCCTCCTTAAACCAACAAAAATGAAAAAAATCTACTTCTTACTTTTCGCTTTGGGATGCGGTCAATTGTTTGCACAACAAACTGCTAACCTCGTATTGTTTTCTGAAACCGGAGAACCTTTTTATGCCTACATCAATGGGCTGAAACAAAATGAAACGGCAGCCGCTAATGTTAAAATTACGGATCTGACGAATGAATATGTTCAGGTTCGGATTGAATTTGCGAACCAGGATTTTCCATCCTTCGACAGGAATGTAATGCTAACAATGGGGCATGAAATTACAGGCCAACTTAAATTAAATAAAAAGGGAGTTTATGTTCTGCGTCCTTTTGGGCAACCCGTTCCCCTTGCCTCGGCTCCGTCACGTACCGATGATCAGCCGGTAATAATTTACCACGAAGAACCGGTTGTTGTTGAGATGGAACACCGTCCGGCACCGGTACAACACCTGCCCGAAACAGTAACCACCGTTACCGAAACACAGGACAATAACAATCCAGGAGGAGGAAATGTGGATATAAACGTCGATGTACCCGG
>CALDPL010000161.1 GCA_937911965.1 uncultured Allomuricauda sp.
GAACCCGCCGGGCGCCGTCGCCCCCCCCGTGTAGTAGCCGGTGATGTCGACCACCACATCAGCCGCCGCGGAGGTGTAGACGGTGATCCGCCCCAGGGCATCGACCGGGACAAGCTGGACTTTAGGCCCCTTTTTCGGGGCAGTTGCAAAAATCCCATAGTTTTTACAAAATGATCAAATTCATACCGCTGGCATGGCTGTTGCTCAGCCTCTGCCAGCAGGCATCCGCACAACAGGGATACCCCTTGCGGGGCATTGTTGTGGATGCAGCGACCCAAAGGCCCATAGTTGGGGCAAATATCATCAGTGGGACCCTGTATGCCGTTTCCTCGGAGCAAGGGGAATTCACAATTCCGAACATGCCCCGAGGTACCCATGAACTTGAGATAACCCATATTGGGTACTCCAAGGAATACCTTACCGTAGTGGTCGTTGGCCCATTGGCCGATATAGTGATCTCCCTTAAAGGTACCGTCACCGATCTTGCGGAAGTGGAACTGATCGGGAAGACCCAACAGAGGCAGCTGCGTGAGCTGCCGAGTACAACAGTGCAGGTTTCCGGACAGTTCCTGGACCAAAACAGGGAAAATTCCCTGATGCAGACCTTGGCAAAAATCCCAGGCGTGGGCACCATTTCCATCGGATCGGGGCAATCCAAGCCCCTGATTCGGGGATTGGGATTCAATAGGGTCATCGTGGTCCAGAACGGCATCAAGCACGAGGCCCAGCAATGGGGCAGTGACCACAGCCTGGAAATCGACCAGTATGGAATCGATAAAGTCCGGATTATCAAAGGGCCCGCCTCCTTGTTGTACGGTTCCGATGCGATCGCAGGGGTGGTGGACATCCCGCCCCCCGTAATTCCCATGCAGAACAGCTTTGAAGGGGAAGTAAACGTTTTGGGGGAAACCAACAATGCCCTTTTTGGCCTCTCCTCGGGAATACGGGCGAGGAAGGAAAAGTGGTACTATAGGGGGCGATTGACCTTTCGGGACTACGGGGACTATAAAGTACCCACGGACCAGATCGAGTACCAAAGCTATAATATCGGGCTCCACAAAAACCGGCTGAGAAATACCGCGGGTATGGAAGGCAATGCCAGCTTCAGCCTGGGCTTTTTATCGGAACGCATAAAATCAGAGACCTTTATCGGAAACGTATATGCCAAGAACGGTTTTTTTGCCAATGCCCACGGACTGGAGTTCAGGACCTCCTCGATCGACTATGACCGCTATGACAGGGATGTGGACCTGCCCCACCATAAGGTCAACCATTTTAAAATCATCAACAACACCACCTTCCATCTTGGGGAACACACCCTAAAGCTCGACCTGGGGTACCAGAACAACCACAGGGAGGAACATTCCGAGCCCGTACCGCATGGATACATGCCCACACCCCCCGATAGCCGCGAAAGGATCTTCGATAAAAACACCTACTCCCTGAACCTTAGTGATCGTTTTCGGCCAAGTGCCGCCCACGATCTTGTTTTTGGCCTCAATGCCGAATTCCAGGACAACAACATCGGGGGATGGGGATTTTTGATCCCGGAATACAAGCGTTTTACCTTGGGCGCCCTGGCCTATGGCCAATTTGAAATAGGCGGGGGCCTGCATCTGATGGGCGGCATCCGTTACGACCTCGGCTTGGTGGACACCAAATCGTATTTCGATTGGTATCCTTCCCCCCAGAACAATGCCGACGGCACCATTTCCCACATCCACCGGCAACGCGCACAGGACAGGAACATGCAATTTGGAAGTTTCAGTGGTTCCATAGGCATGAGCCATTCCATGGGCAACACCACCTACAAGATCAATCTGGGAAAAAGTTTCAGGATGCCCCTGGCCAGTGAATTGGCCTCGGACGGGGTGAACTACCATATGTACCGCTATGAACTGGGAAACATCGACCTGGACCCGGAACAATCCTATCAACTGGACCTGGAAGTTGACCATACCACCACAAAGTTCAACGTTGTGATAAGCCCCTTTATCAACTTTTTTGAGAATTTCATTTACTTGAACCCCAGCCCGGTCTACTATCAGACCCTACAGATCTATGGGTACACCCAGGCCCGGGTCCTCCGTTTCGGGGGTGAAGTACAGGCCGGAGTCCAGCTTACGACGGCCCTGCGGTTGGAAGCCTCCGCGGAATACGTGCGTTCCAGACAGGAAAGTGGACCAAAAAAGGGGTTTACGCTCCCGTTTGCCCCACCCCTATCCGGTTTGTTCTCGGTGAGCCATCGATCCAATGATTTCCTCATTTTCAAGCAACCCTTGATCCGGGCGGATCTTAAATTGACCGCCTCCCAGAACCATATTGTCCCTCCCGAAGAAAAAACCCCCGGCTATCAGGTACTGGACTTATCGGCCCAGTGTGGGATTCCCCTTTTTAAAAGGGAGAGGGCCGCTGAACTGCGGATCAAGCTGAACAATGTGCTCGACACCGAATATTATGACCATACCAGTTATTACAGGTTGATCGATGTTCCCCAGGCCGGAAGGAACCTATCGGTTTCCCTGACCGTTCCTTTTTAAAGTTTAATAATAATCCAATAAAGTTTAACACCAAAAACAGAAGTACAATGAAAACAAATCTCAAACCTTTGACAATTATTGCCTTTTTGGGAATCCTCCTGCATTCCTGTAGCAACGATGATGAAAATCCTGCATTGACCGCCCCCAAAATCTCCAATTTTGAATACGGTCAGGGCAGTGCCCACTCTGACGATCGAGTGGCCTATAGGGGCTCCGACATCCATTTGGAAGCCGAGATCCTGGCGGAGGCCACCGTAAGCAGTATTACCGTTTCCATCCATGCCCATGACCTCACTGCTGGGGAAGGAGAGGTCGAATGGGATTTTGAGCAGACCTATATTGATGCCGGTTATTTGGTCATCAACCCGACCTTTCACGAGCATATCGATATCCCCTCGAACGTGGCCACGGGGGAATACCATATCGTGCTGACCGTGACCGATGCATCCGGGAACTCCACGGAATCCGAAGGCCACCTGCAAATCTTGGCCCCCATATCATTAAGCGGGGTATCGATCAGTGAATCGGTGGTCCGTGGCAGTGATTTCCATACCGAATTCACGATCAATGCCGTACATGGCATCCACCAAATAAATGTGGACATCCATGCCCATGGTCTTACCCCCGGGACCGGCGAGTTGGAATGGAATTTTGAAAACAACTATTCCGAAGGATACCACGGTCAGACCGAAGTGGAGTTCCATGAGCATATAGATGTTCCCGACACGGCGCCTGCAGGGGAATACCATATTGTGTTTACAGTGGAGGACGAAGAGGGAAATACCCTGGAATATGAATCCCACATCGACGTTTCGGCATCCTGATCGACCTGGTCCGCCACAAAAAAAAACAATGATGAAATTGAGTTTAAGACCTTTGTTCCCCCTTCTTTTCCTAGGGCTTATGAATTCCTGCTCCACTGGGGACGATCATGCCATCGATACGGAAAAACCGATTGTTGACATTTCCTATGGACAGGGATTCCCCAAGGCCTGTGAACGTTTGGAAAGGGGAAAGACGTACACCTTCAGGGCACAGCTGTCGGACAATGATGCCTTGGCCTCATACAGCCTGGACATCCACCACAATTTTGACCACCATACGCATGACGACCAAGGGGCCCAATGCGAACTGGATGCCGTCAAGAGTGCCATCAATCCAATGATCCTAATGGAAAACCGACCCGTCGAAGGAGGGCCCCGTTCCTTTGAAATCGAGATTTCGGTGGCAATTCCCTTGGATGTGGACCCCGGGGACTACCATTGTGCATTTTCGGTGACCGATCGCAATGGGTGGCAGGGCCGGACTTCGGTGGACATCAAGATCCATTGAGCATTCAACCCATCCAATATGAAAAGGGAGGCTTCCGCTATTGGAAACCTCCCTTTCAACGTATAAAAGCACTTAAGACTTATGCCTCACAGACCACACAGTCCTTCTTCTGCTTGAATTTTTGGGCCGCATTCATACTGTGTTGGTAATACAGGGATTTCAGTCCCAATTTCCACGCGGTCACATGGATCTTGTTGATGTCCTTGGTGGGCATGTCAGGGTGTACGATGATGTTCACCGACTGTCCCTGATCGATATGGTTCTGCCTGTTGGCGGCCTGGTAGATGATATCCAACTGGTCCAGTTCCGAATAGGTCCTGAAAACATTCTTCTCCGCTTCGCTCAAAAAGTCCAGATGTTGCACCGAACCGTCCATGTCCCGAATGCTCCTCCACACCTCATTGGTGTTCTGTCCCTTCTCTTCCAAAAGGTCCATTAAGTACGGGTTTTTGATCGTCACCTTGATCTTGGCGATGTCCTTTACGTAACAATTGCTCCAAATGGGCTCTATCCCTTGGGATACCTGCCCCAGGATAAAGGCCGAGGAAGTGGTGGGCGCTATGGCGTTCAAAGTGGCGTTTCTGCGCCCGTGTCCCTTGAGCACCTCAGGTTCCCCAAAAAGCGCTGCCAATTCGGCGGAAGCCTTATAGGAACGTTCCTTCAAGGTCCTGAAAATCTCTGAGTTCAGGTTATAGGCCTCCTCACTGTTGAAGGCCAGGCGTTTGGATTGGAGCAGGGAATGCCATCCCAATACCCCAAGGCCCAGGGCACGGTTCTCCTTGGCAAAGTTATAGGCCCTTTCCATAAAGAGAAAGGTCTGTCTGTCGTCCCGATCCTCGGAATCCCTATAGGCCTCCAACTTTTGGATGAACTCGGTGATCACCGCGTCCAGGAAGTACACCATGGTCTCTACGGCATCCGTGTCCTTCCATTTATCATAGTGCAAAAGGTTCACGCTCGACAACACACATACAAAGGACCAATTGTCGTTGGAAGGCAACATGATCTCGGTGCAGAGGTTGCTGGCGTGGATGCGGTGCCCCTTTTCCCGGTAAACATCGACCGCCCCATTGTTTGCATTGTCGGAGAAGAAGATATAGGGATACCCCATTTCTCCTCTGCGCTGCAACACCTTGGCCCAGATGGTTCGTTTGTCCTCATCCCCGGCGATCATATCCTCCATCCAAGCATTGGTCACGGTCACCCCATGGGTCAATTGTTGAATGGGGTTCCCTTCAGTGCCTATTTCCAAAAATTCCTTGATATCCTTGTGCTCTATGGGCAGGTAAGGGGAAAAACGTCCACGACGCACCGACCCTTGGCTCACCACATCCACCATGGACTCGAACAATTGCATGATATGAACCGCCCCGGAGGCCTGTCCATTGTTTTTGACCGGGGCCCCTCTATGCCTGATCTTTCCAAAATAACCGGAAGTCCCCCCACCCAGTTTGGACATCATCCCCACCTCGGATTGGGTGAAGAGGATGTTCCCCATATCATCATCGATATGGGAGCCGAAACAGCTGATGGGAAGCCCCCTTCGCTTTCCAAAATTGGACCAGACCGGAGAGGCCAGGGAGAAAAAGCCCTCGGACATATACTTGTAGAACTTGTCCGCATAGCCCTCAATGCCCAAAATCGACTCCGCCCGATCTGCGATCTCACGGATCCGGCCCTCAGGGGTGGTCCCTTCGGTGAGGTAACCGGAAGCCAGGAACTTACGACTGTGCTCGTTGAGCCACTCAAACCCTTGGTCGGGTTCCTTCTCCTTCATCTGGGCCAAGGCTTCTTTGCGGGCAATGACCAAATCCTGCGTATTGTCGATTTTTTGTTCCGTCGGCTGTGGGGCTGTTGTGTTCTTCTCCATAATTAAAATAAATCGTCACTGGTTATACTTTGTGTTCTCTTGCTATAGTTGATGGACCTTTTTACAAAAAAGTCCCCGTGTTTGGTCCCTATGATCTCATCGTCGAACCATTCGGTTCGGGCCAAGAGCTTTTCGTCGACCTCGAATACCTTCCCGATCCCGATGCTCTCCAGGGAATTGTTGAAGCGGTTCTTGATGAATTCGTTCACCACCGCCTTGGGCAGAAAGTCCAGTTCCCCCTCCTCAAAGATCCAATCCACGATCTTGCTCTCGGAATCAAAGGCCTGCCGGCAGACCTCCTGGATCATGGCACTGTACTCCCGATCGAACCATTCCGGATGCTCCGCCTTGATGATCTTGATCAGATCGATTCCGAAGTCCCCATGGATCTGCTCCTCCTTGGAGGTGGCCTCCACCACATTGGAAATCCCCTTCAACATGTTTTTGTGCTTGTTGAAGGCCATGATGATCAAAAACTGGGAAAATAGGGACACGTGCTCTATGAAGAGGGAGAAGAGCAAAATGGATTCGGCGTATTCCCGATCGCTCTCACTCTTGGCGTTCTTCAGGGCGGTCTCCAGGTATTGTACCCGTTGCATGATCACCGGCTTCTTCTTGAGGTTTTCGAATTCCTGGTTCAATCCCAAAATCTCCAATAAATGGGAATAGGCATCGTGGTGCCTCACCTCACTTTCGGCAAAGGTGGCACCCACCGACCCGATTTCCGGCTTGGGCATACGGTGGTAGATGTCCCCCCAAAAACTCTTTACGGCCACCTCGATCTGGGAAATGGCCAACATGGTGTTCTTGATGGCGCTCTTTTCCACTTCCCCCAAACGGGATTTGAAATCCTGTACGTCGGAGGTGAAATTGAATTCGGTATGGATCCAATAGGAATGGCGGATCGCCGGCACGTATTCGTACAATTGGGGGTACTCGTAGGGCTTTAGGTTGATCCGTTTCTCGAAGATGTCCGATTGCCTCATCTGGGCCCGCTTGTTCCTGTAGATGATATAGGCCTTGGCCACGGCCTGGAACTCGGAATTCATCAATTCCGTCTCCACGACATCCTGCACTTCCTCCACGGTGGGAACATAGGCCCCGTCCTTGTTCTTTCGTTCCAATAAGGTGCCAAGCACCTGATCGGCAATGATTTGGGCATCCCGCATCTCCCCCTGTTCCACAGCCGTCATGGCCTTCAAAATTGCAGAGGTAATTTTGTGTAAATCAAATGTTTGCGTGCTAAAATCTCTTTTAGTAATGTGTAAAATATGCATGCGGAAAACTTTTTTGGAGTTGTACAAAATAGCTTGACTGTAAAATTCACATTTTCTTCACTTTGATTTCCGGTCGACCCCATCAGGTTCTCAACACTTTTATCAACATTCCCATTTTTGGCCAAAAATTGGATCCCAAATTCGCTGCAAAAGGAGTGTTTATGGGCGTGGGGGCCCAAATTGAAAAAAAGAAAAATTCTTGGGTGGAAGGCATCAAAACCCAAGGGCAAAATCGGCCCAAAAGAAGGGAGGGGATCCATATAAATCAAAAAGGTCCAAAGGGGAAGACCATGGCCTTTGAACAACTTTGGATCAATGGGAAAAAGGGACCCACATCACTCCCGATCCCGGGACCGGATCAATTTCACCAGCAACCCGAGCTGCCCAAGATGGTAAATGTCATGATCGATCAAACCATTCAAAATAAATCCAAAACTCCGGTTCTCCCCTTCGGGACGATCCGACAAAAAATCATCGTCCCGTTTCGACAGCAGCTCACAAAGTTCGTCCACACTTTTGTAAAATTCCCCCTTGAGATGACCCCATCCCCGTCTCCTGAGCTCCTCATTGGGAATCCAGTTTTCAGGGGAATCCATCCCCAGGGGATTCGGCCTGTTCCCACTGATCTTGCCCATGCTGTCCCTTCGCCAAGCCATTACATGGGAAAGGAGTTCGGCCACGGTGTGCAGTTCGGGGATGGGCCGCATAAAGAACTCCTCTTCCGATAGGGAATCGATTTTGGTGCTGTAGGTGTCCCCGGCCCAGAAATCCTCGGCCGAGAGGACGGAGCGTTGTCTTTCGATCAATACGTTTATCCTTTCATTGGAAGCCATGATGTTAAATTTACTATCTATCTTTGTTTTGATGGTAAATATATAATAAATTTGGTTCATCAATCACATCAATCGAACAATCATGCAAATCAACCGTTCCAAACCCAAGGGGAACCCTTTACCGGTCTTCCCCTTGGTACTGTTTGGCCTTGGGCTTTTTCCCCTCTTGGTCTCGATTCTGATTTCGACAAAGACAGGGACCGTGGAGCTTGAAAAAAGGGTCTCAAGTCCGCTCGACCACTTTTGGTACGGGCCGACCATGGAACCCAAGATCGTCCCCTTTGACCTGCTCCCATCCCCAGGGGTCCCTCCCTTGGTTCAAGGAACCCCATTATGGGGGCGCATCGGTTGAAATCCTGTATGACAGGAAAAGCAGGGCCAAGGCCGATCGATTATATTTGTGATATGGCCAAAGTCAAGAACATAGATACCCTGAGCCTGGACAGTTCCATCCTGTGCTGCAATTTTGTGAACACCCTCAGCTCGTGGAAAGAGCCGGGAACACATGATTATTTGGACAGTTATGGAACCTTTTTGAAATGGTGCCGTAAAACAGGGGCGGGTTCCGAAGATCTGCTCCAAAAACTCGAAGGATCGGAACAAAAGGGGGGACAACGACAAAAAGCGGCCCTTAAAGAAATCAAGGCCTGCCGCGATCTGCTCCAAAACTTCCTCTCCGCAATTGCCAATGGGGACAGGCCCGGGCAATCGGCCCTTTTGCCCAAGATCGATCTGCTGCTGCGGGAAGCGGGAAGCAGGGAGTATTTGGAATACGGGGATGGACGGTTCAATTTGGGACATGAAGAGGACCCCCAGGAACTGTTGGCCCCCCTTTGGAGGATCATCGGTTCCCTAAAAGGGCTGCTGATCGACAACGACCCGGCCCGGATCAAGGAATGTCCCAGCTGCGGTTGGATCTTTCTGGATGAGACCAAGAACGGGAGCCGGATCTGGTGCAATCCCAAAATATGTGGAACCCGGGACAAAATGAAGCGTTACAATGAACGCAAAAGGGAATCCAGGATCAAAAAATAAGGGAAACAGAAGCCCAAAACCCGCTCCGGGAACGGATTTGGGGCATTTGATATACCTTTGAAAAGGATCGAAAACCTAAAAACATGCGAAAAACAGCCGAAAGACACCTATGGGCTTGCAAGATCATCGATCCCGGCCCCAGTGACCAGATCCTGGAAATCGGATGTGGCACGGGCATCCTTGCCGGATTGTTGGCCAAAAAATTGGAGCAGGGCAACATCCATGCCCTCGACCGTTCCATTTCCTTGGTGGAAAAAGCGCAAAAGAAAAACCAACGTCATCTGGATCAAGGGAGAATGATCATACACAACACCGAATTCCTGGACTTCGAAAGCCCCATGAAATTTGATAAGATCGTGGCCTTCAACGTCAATTTCTTCCAAAGGGAAAGCTCCAAGGAACTGGAAAAGATCAAGGAATTGCTCCAAACCGATGGAAGGCTTTATGTCTTTTTCCAGGCGCCCTATGCCATTGATGTAAGCCATGCCGACCCCATCATGGAGAACCTATTGGCCAACGGCTTCAAGGTCCAAATGGTGGAACTCATGCCCCAGGATCCCATTTCCGCCCTTGGTGTAATCGTAAAACCCTAAAACCAATGCCATTATCATGAAAAAATAATTCGTAAATTCATCTCTCAATCAAAAATCATCAAATCAGAACTGTCATGAAAAAAACATTCAAGCCCCAACACTACAATTCCCTCTCGCCCTATCTTGTCATGGACAATGCCGCCCAGTTCATCGACTTTGCCAAAAAGGTGTTCCATGCCCAGGAAAGGAGAAAATTCCAACATGAAAATGGAACCATCATCCATGCCGAACTGCTGATTGATGATTCGATCCTGATGATCACCGACAGCACCAAGGAATATCCGGCAAGGACCGCAATGCTCCACCTCTATGTGCCGGATTCCACGGCCACCTATGAATTGGCCCTCCAAGAAGGCTGCCAAGGCCTGCAGGCGCCGGTGAACCATAAAGGAGATCCCGACAAAAGGGGAAACTTCCTGGACTTTGCGGGCAATTATTGGTCGGTCAGCACCCAAATGGCACCTACCCCTTAAGTCGTCCCATGGAACTCACCTTCAATCCGGCGGATTTTGAACCGGTACGGCAGATCGCCCTGAGGTTTCCCGGGGCAGAGGACAGTATCTCGCACAACGGCACCCCATCGATCAAGGTCCGCGGAAAATTATTGTGCCGTTTGCACGAAAGTGGGACCTTTATTCCCATTCAGGTCGGATTTGAGCCCAGGGAGGAGCTGTTGGAAAGCCATCCGGAACATTTCCATTTGCCGCCCCACTTTGTGAACTACCCCTACATCGCCCTATGGACCGCATGTAGGGACAGGGCCTTGATCGAAAGGACCATTTACAATGCCTGGAGGCTATTGGCTTCCAAAAGGCAGAAAGAACAATGGGATCGGCAAAATCCCTGATCCACTCAATCACAAGTGCCGTCGGACGAACAGGATTTTCCCTCGATCACCTGCAAGGCAGGTACGGGATTTTCCTTTTCCCATTCCCCGAAGGATTTTTCCAAAACCTGCAAAAAAGATTGGGCCTCCTGTGCCCCGGATACGGCATATTTTCGGTTCATCACAAAAAACGGAACCCCGCGTACCCCGACCTGTCGGGCCTCGTAAATGTCCCTTTCCACATCCTCCTCATAGCTACCTTGTTCCAAGGCCGCTTTTACAGCTTCCGAATCCAGGCCGAGCTCCTTCCCCACTTCCAGCAGGGTATCCAGGTCCCCGACATTCTTCCCCTGGGTAAAAAAGGAGTGGAACAACAGCTCTTCGGCCTCATGCTGTTTGCCATGGGCCTTGGCAAAGTGTATCAAACGATGGGCCATCCTAGTGTTGACGGCCAAAGCCTTTTCAAAATTGAACTCAATGCCCACCTGCTCCCCTGCATTGGCGACCCGGGCGTTCATGGTCTTGACCTGCTCCATATCCATTCCCTTGGTCTCCACCAGCATCTGTTGAAGGTCCTGTACCTTCCCCGGTTCAAGATGCGGCATGAGCTCATAACTTTTCCATTCCACATCGATCCGTTCCCTCTGGGGGAACTCCTGTAGGGCCTTTTCGAATTTTCGCTTTCCGATATAACAGAAGGGACACATCACATCACTCCAAATCTCTACTTTCATCATATATCAAATGTTTTGATTTAATCCTTGGGGATTATAACACATTGTCGTGGGAACCCGGCAATCCTGACAATATGGAAAGTAAAAAGCAAAGTCCCTCGCTTCCCAACTCGTGGAAACTGGGGCAATTCCAGGTGCCTCTGTCCTATTTGGATGGGGGCCCGGCTTCGATCAGTTCCTCTGCCCTTTGGATGGCATGCTCGATGCTGTCCAGAATATTGTGCTTCCCGAGTTGGCTGTACAGGTCGGATTTGAAGAGTTCTTCCCGAACCTGACGGTTGGCCCCGGAGATGATCATAGTGGTCCCCCGTCCCTTTAAGATCTGGGCCAACTCCTTCAACCGATTGATGGCCGTGGCATCGATAAAGGGGACGTTGCGCATTCGAATTATCAAAATGCGCGGCTCCTGTTTGAGGTCCAAAAGAAATTCCTGGAACTTTTGTGCCGCCCCAAAAAACAAGGGCCCATTGATCTCATAGAGCATGGTATTCTTGGGAATGAAGGGAAGTTCCTCTTCGAACATCTTTTCCCCGTTCTGTGCCTTTGAACCAAAAAGGTTTTCCGCATTGTCAATGGTGGTGGCCTCGCTCATGCGCTTCATAAAGATAAAGCTCGCCAAGATCATGCCGATCTCTATGGCCAAGATCAGATCGAAGAACACGGTCAAAAAGAAGGTGGTCAAAAGTACGATGATGTCCATTCGGTTGCTCTTGAGCAAGGCCCTGAAATTCCGCCATTCGCTCATATGATAGGAGACAACCACCAAGATCCCCGCCAAACAGGACATGGGAATCAACTTGGCCACGGGGGCAAAGAGCAACATGATCAACAAGAGGAACAGGGCGTGCACCATCCCGGAAATGGGGGTCCTGCCCCCATTCTTCACATTGGTCGCGGTCCTGGCTATCGCCCCGGTGGCGGGTATGCCCCCAAAAAGGGCCGAAAACACATTCCCTGCGCCCTGCGCCACCAATTCCATATTGGAACGGTGCCTGCCTCCGATCATCCCATCGGAGACCACGGCGGACAGGAGGGACTCGATGGCGCCCAAGAGGGCAATGGCGATGGCCGGTTCAATGAGTTCCTGGATCACGGAGAAGTCAATATGGGGTATTTGGGGCACGGCCAGGGTATTGGGAATATCCCCGAACTTGGTTTCAATGGTCTCCACGGGCAAATTAAAGAACTGCACAGCAAGGGTGGCCAGAACAATGGCCAAAAGGGAGCCCGGAACCTTGGTGGTGATCCTATAGAAATTCAGGGATATCAGCACCGTCCCCACGGCTATGCCCAGGGCAATCCAATTGACACTGCCCAAATTCTGAAGGTAAACGGTCCATTTTTCAATGAAATCGGCCGGGACCTCCCCCATTTCCAGACCCAGGAAATCCTTGATTTGGGTGGAAAAAATCACCACGGCGATTCCACTGGTAAACCCCACGATCAAGGGATATGGGATGAATTTCAGGTAGTTGCCCAACTTCATGACCCCAAGACCGATGATCAAAAAGCCGGCCATGAAGGTGGCTATGGTCAGCCCCCCTGCCCCGTGTTCCTGTACAATGCCAAAGACGATGATGATAAAGGCCCCGGTGGGACCGCCGATCTGCACCCTGCTGCCCCCGAGAAAGGATATCACAAAACCCGCTATGATGGCCGTTATCAGCCCCTTCTCCGGGGAGACCCCCGAGGCAATGGCAAAGGCGATGGCCAAGGGCAGGGCCACGATGCCCACTATGATTCCCGACAAAACATCCTTGGAAAGTTGCTTCTTTCCAATCCCTTCCCTGAGCAGGGAAAAAAGCTTCGGAGTGAACTCCTTGTTTTTCATTGCGAAACGATAGTTTTAATTAATTCTCGGATTCGATGGGTCTGAGGACGGTACGCCCCCGTTTTCCCTAAGGATCGGATATTCAACAAAGGTATCCATTTCCCGATCCAAAAATCAATCCAGCATCGACCGATGTGTGCTGACCCAATGCCCTATAGCGGTTTGGCAAGTGCCATTCCCATCCAAACGGCCCCCACCCCAAAAAGGATGCTCGCCATGGTATAACCCACGGCCATCCAAGGGCCTTGATTTTGAAGGAGGTCCAGGTTTTCCTGGGCAAAGGCTGAAAAAGTTGTATATCCGCCACAGAATCCGGTGATCAACAAAAGTTTTAGGCTCCCCTCAGCCTGTCCCTGCACCCCGACCTGTCCGATCAACAGCCCCATCAAAAGGCAGCCCAGGATGTTGACCGTAAAAGTCGCAAAAGGAAACACGGAGGGATTGTATTTATTGACCAATAGGGAGGTGAGGTAGCGCAGCATACTGCCGCCCCCGCCCCCAAGGCCGACCAAGATCAAATGTTTGAACATACAGTATTAAAAATTCTTGGTCCAAGGGAACCTTTGCAATGGCTAGATCCCTTTGAGACGAACTTATTTAGCATAAATATACAATTAAACCCAAGTAAATGTATTTTGGAAACCGCTATAATCACCTTCCCATTTCCCTTTGACGGCCTTAAGGTTGCAATTCAAATTTTTGATTTGGCACCCAGAAGATCATGGCCATTGCATGTATGCTTGGAGCAATCGGCCACGACCAAACCCCATTATCTTCGGGGATTCCTTCATTTTCATGGGGATTCCTCAAAAGAAACCCTGTCGAACTCTTAAAAAAGGGCCCAATGTTCCCAAGGGCCTCCCCAAGTGCTAATTTCAAAAGGTTTGATCCCCACATCCATGGACCCGATCTTGGAACTTACCGACTTTTTTACCGAGCCTATGTGGTTGCATCATTCCCTGCCCATGCTCCTCCTTCCCGCCCTCTTCCTGATCGGCATGGTTTACTTTATGGTTTGTGGTTGGAGGGACCATTCCACGGGCGACCCCAAATACAGGGTTCGTATCCCCCTTCGAAAGGGGGCATTGACCCTGAACAACATCAGAAGGGGAGTATCCATTATTGGTTCGGCGGGCAGTGGCAAGACGGAATCCGTGGTCCATCCCCTGATGGTGCATTTTCAAAAACACAATTTCTGTGGGGTCATTCACGACTACAAACACTTTGAACTGACCGAACTGGCCCATCCCCTGTTCAGGGAGGGCCAGTTGCCCTTCCATATCGTTTCCTTTGACCGGATCTACAAACGGGTCAATCCCATCGCCCCCAGGTACCTCCCCGATGAGGAAAGTGTGAACGAACTCTCCAGGGTCCTGCTCGAAAACCTGTTGGAACAAAAGGAGGAACGGGTCCAAGGCTCCACAAAGTTCTTCAACGATGCCGTGGAAGGCCTGATCGGGGCCATGATCTGGATGCTTCGCAGCCATTATCCCAAATATTGCACCCTGCCCCATTTGATTGCCATTTACCAATACCTGGAACCGGAGCAATTGATGACTTGGCTGAATCGGGATCATACCGCCAGGGCCATGGCCAGCGCCTTTATCTCGGGCAGGGAATCGGAACGGCAAACGGCGGCCGTTTTGGGCAGCCTCTCCAACGCCCTGAAGAAGATAAGCACCCAGCGTATCTTTATGGCACTTTCGGCGGATGAAGTAGATCTGGACATCAACCATCCGGACCATCCTTCCATAATTTCCATCGTAAACCAACCCCGATATGAGATCGCATATTCCCCCATCATTGCCACCTTGATCCATACCATCATCAAACAGATGACCCTTAGGGACAGACACCATGCCTTCCTGCTCCTGGAGGAGGCCCCAACCATCCGCCTTCTCAATATGCATCGAATCCCGGCAACTTTGCGAAGCTTTAATGTCACCACGGTCTATGTGATGCAGGACAAGGCACAAAACGATATGATGTACGGGGAAAAGGCCAGCAGGTCCATCCTTTCCAACCTGTCCCATCAATTCTTCGGCAAGGCCAATGATCCGGATACCGCCCATTACTACGAACGGTTCTTT
>CALDPL010000162.1 GCA_937911965.1 uncultured Allomuricauda sp.
GCGACTACGCGCTGCCCGAGCTGGAGCCGCGGCTGTTCTCGTTCAACTCGCCGGTCGGCGCCTGCCCGACCTGCGACGGCCTGGGCGTGTCGCAGTTCTTCGATCCGGCGCGGGTGGTGGTGCATCCGGAACTGTCCCTGGCCGCCGGCGCGGTGCGCGGCTGGGACCGGCGCAACGCCTATTACTTCCAGCTGATCCAGTCGCTGGCGCGGCACTTCGGGTTCAGCGTCGACACGCCCTGGCAGGAGCTGCCCGAGGCCTCGCGCGAGGCGGTGCTGTTCGGCAGCGGGGGCACCACGATCAGCTTCACCTATATCACCGATGCCGGGGGCCGCACCCAGCGCAAGCATCGTTTCGAGGGCATCGTGCCGAACCTCGAGCGCCGCTACCGCGAGACCGAATCGGCGGCGGTGCGCGAGGAGCTGGCCAAGTACATCAGCGAGCGCCCGTGCGTGGAGTGCGGCGGTGCGCGGCTGAACCGCTCCGCGCGCAACGTGTTCGTGGCCGAGCGGCCGCTGCAGGATCTCGTGGTGCTGCCGATCGACCAGGCGCTGGAGTTCTTCGGCGCGATGCAGCTGCCCGGCTGGCGCGGCGAGATCGCCACCCGGATCGTCAAGGAGATCCGCGAACGGCTGAGCTTCCTGGTCGACGTGGGCCTGGATTACCTCACCCTGGAGCGCAAGGCCGACTCGCTCTCCGGCGGCGAGGCGCAACGCATCCGCCTGGCCAGCCAGATCGGCGCCGGCCTGGTCGGCGTGATGTACGTGCTCGACGAACCCTCGATCGGCCTGCACCAGCGCGACAACGAGCGCCTGCTCGGCACCCTCACCCGCCTGCGCGACCTCGGCAACACGGTGATCGTGGTCGAGCACGACGAGGATGCGATCCGCCTGGCCGACCACGTGATTGACATCGGCCCCGGCCCGGATCAATTGTTGTGCAATTTCAAGATATCCTTTGAAACAGACCCCCATTAGGGCGGTATTGCCCACCCCGTCGGCCCGGTCCACATCGGCCCCTTTTTCCAACAAAAAGGCCACCAAGGGGGCATGTCCATAATAAGCGGCCAACACCAAGGGCGTGGAACCCCTTTGATCCAGGGTTTCCAACAGTTTCGGGTCCCTTTCCAAAAATCGGGACACGACCTGCAAATCTCCGGCCCTAATCCCATTGTAAAATTCTTCTGTTCGTTCCATATGCATTGTGAAAATTAATGAAAAACTGCCACAATCCCTATGGACAGTGGCAGTCTTTTAAACTTGTGGTCTGGATTGTCGTCCAAATCCAAAACAAAACCCTGGACTATCCCAGATCGAACCGGTCCAGGTCCATCACCTTGGTCCAGGCCGCCACAAAATCCTTGAGAAACTTCTCCTGGGAATCAGAGCTCCCGTAAACCTCGGCCAGGGCGCGAAGCTCCGAATTGGAACCGAAGATCAAATCCACCCGGGTAGCGGTCCATTTCAGTTCCCCGGTTCGACGGTCCCTTCCTTCAAAGAGCCGATTCCCCTGGGAAACGGACTTCCATTGGGTGCCCAGATCCAACAGATTGACAAAGAAATCATTGGTCAGGCTCCCGGGGCGCTGGGTGAACAGCCCGTGTTTGGAACCGTCCGCATTGATGTCCAGAACGCGAAGCCCCCCGATCAAAACGGTCATTTCGGGAGCGGTCAGGGTCAACAACTGGGCCCTGTCCACCAAGAGTTCCTCCGCAGGAAGTTTGATGGAAGGGTCGCAATGGTTTCTGAACCCGTCCGCCAGGGGCTCCAGGGCCTCAAAGGATTCGGCATCGGTCTGTTCGGCCGTGGCATCAGTACGGCCCGGCCGAAATGGCACTTCCAGGTTCCTGCCAGCATTCAAGGCGCCCTTTTCCAGGGCAGCCGCAGCCCCAAGGATGATCATATCGGCCAGGGAAATCTTTTTGTCCCCGGTTTGGGAGCTGTTGAAATCCTCCCGAATGGCCTCCAGGATGTCCAGGATCCAGGAAAGTTCCTCGGGTCGGTTCACCTCCCATTGGTTTTGGGGCTCCAAACGGATCCGGGCTCCATTGGCTCCCCCGCGTTTGTCAGAATCCCTATAGGTAGAAGCCGAGGCCCAGGCGGTCCGGACCAAATGGGAAATATCCAGTCCTGAGGACAGGATTTTTGACTTCAGCAAAGCGATGTCGTCCCCGTCCACCAGAGCGTGCCCCACTTTGGGAACCGGGTCTTGCCAGATCAGTTCCTCCTCGGGAGCCTCCTGTCCCAAATAACGGGAAGCAGGTCCCAGATCCCTGTGGGTGAGTTTGAACCAGGCCCTGGCATAGGCATCGGCAAATTCCTCCGGATGTTCCAGAAAGTGCCTGGAAATCTTTTCGTAGGCCGGATCGAAGCGCAGCGAAAGATCCGTGGACAACATAAAAGGAGCATGCTTGCGTTCGGGGTCATGGGCATCCGGTACCGTGCCTTCCCCGGCACCGTCCTTGGGCCTCCATTGATGGGCCCCGGCCGGGCTTTTGGTCAACTCCCATTCATAGCCGAAGAGGTTGGTGAAAAAGATATGGCTCCATTGGGTGGGCAAATAGGTCCATGCCCCTTCAAGCCCACTGGTGATGGTGTCGCCGCCCTTTCCACTTCCATAGTTGTTCTTCCAGCCCAACCCTTGCATTTCCAGGGAGGCGGCTATCGGCTCGGCCTCTACATGGCCTTGGGCCGGAGCCGCCCCATGGGTCTTTCCAAAGGTATGTCCCCCTGCAATAAGGGCCACCGTCTCATAATCGTTCATGGCCATACGCCCAAAAGTATCCCTGATATAGTGGGCGGATTCGATGGGGTCGGGATTCCCGTTGTGCCCCTCAGGGTTCACATAGATCAGGCCCATATGGGCCGCACCCATTTGCCGCTCCAATTCCCCTTGCTCGTTGTAGCGTTCCTTATTGCCCAACCACTGTTTTTCAGATCCCCAGTAGATATCTTCCTCGGGCTGCCAGACATCCTTGCGTCCACCGGCAAAACCGAACATTTTAAGGCCCATGCTCTCATGGGCCACATTCCCGGCCAAGATCAACAGGTCCGCCCAGGATATCTTCCGACCGTATTTCTGTTTAATGGGCCAGAGCAGCATCCTGGCCTTGTCCAAATTGGCATTGTCCGGCCAACTGTTCAAGGGCGCGAAGCGTTGGTTTCCGGTGGAAGCCCCGCCCCGACCGTCCAAGATCCTATAGGTCCCTGTGGAATGCCAGGCCATACGGATGAAAAGAGGCCCATAGTGTCCGTAGTCCGCAGGCCACCAATCCTGGCTGTCCGTCATCAAATCTGTGAGGTCCCGCTTTAGGGCCTCCATATCCAAGGATTTGAATTCCTCGGCATAATCATAATCTCGATCCATGGGATCGGCCAAGGAGGAATGCTGTCTGAGTATATTAAGGTTCAGGGCATTGGGCCACCAGTCCCGAACTCCGGTCCCTCCCCCTGCTGCACGGTTCATTTCCCCTCCCAAAAAGGGACATTTACTTTCGGCCCCTTGGGCCAATTCCTTGTTCATAGTTGTTTCTTTGAATGATCAATTGGTTTTAGCGTCGAACAATAGAAACAAAAAAGAGGGGGCCAGCTATAGACAAATAATATTAATATATTATTTTATCATAGAATATGTTTATGGTACAGAAAATGGAAATTCCCTTGGATCCGAAGAAAGGAAAGGCTGCCCAAGAGTTCTTAGGCAAACCACTGTGCCCAGGGCAGACGGCTCAATATCAATACCAGTCCAAGCCCATAAAAGATGGAGATGGTCTTGAATTTTTTGGAGCTTTCCATGAATTTTTTGTGCCTGGACCAGCCGATGGTGATCAATACCAGGGCAAGGATGTTCACAAAGGGATGTTCCACGGCCAACAGCCTGGAAGCGGAATTCATGCCCCCCATGCCCAAGGTCTGTATGGCATTGAGGCCCTTGGCGGACACAAAATAAAGTATAAGGCCCACCAACAATTGGATGTGACTGAATATCAATGCAAAGAGACTGATGCGTAGGTCCTTTTCCATGCTGAAGTCCTTTTTGCCCACCCAGCCCAAGAGGGCATTGACAACGGCCAATACGAGTACGGCCAGAACGATATAGGCCAAATAGGAATGCAGGTTCAATAGAATTTCCATGAGTTTCGGTTTGTGGCCTAAAAATACGGAATAATTAAATAAGAAAACCCCGCCGATCGGCAGGGTTTTCAAATTCATGTGCTTTGGACCAAAAATTAGAAGTCGTACCTCAAGGTCACGTTCCAGGTCCTGCCCCAACCAAAATACCCCTGGTTGGACACATTGATGCCGTCGAAGGTTTCATCCCCGGGCTCCACGAAATTGGCCGAGGTGAGTTCGGAAAGGTATTCCTTGTCCAATACGTTGTTCATATTGGCCCGTATCTTCAAGGACTTTGACTTGTCGATTCCCAAAGGCATGGTAAAGGTTACGCCCGCATCCAACAACCCGTAGGAGGGAAGTTCCAGGTTGTCCTTGATCGCTCCCACATCGGCGTAGAGGTTGTCGTAGTACCTCCAATCCGAATCCACGGAGAACATGCTGTTAATTTGATAGGCCAGGCCGAGACCTCCGGAAAGTTGGGCGGCACCGCCCACTTTTCCACCGTCAAAATCTATGGTTTCCTCACTTAGTACAGTACGGTCCTCATCGGTTACCCGGGTCAGGGCCTCCCCTTTGTAGATCCAATCCCCCACGGAGGCGAACCCATTTAGGGTCAATCCCTGGGCAGGTCTTAGTTTCACATCCACTTCCACTCCGGAGTGCAGCTGCTCCGTACCGTAATTGGTGGTATAGGTCACCACATCGTCCACCACATTGGAGGAGGTCACCACCCGATCCTTCCACGAAGTCCTGTAGAGGTTGACATTGGCGGAAAAGATGGAGCTTCTGTACCCATAGCCTGCCTCCAATCCAAGGATTTTCTCATTCTCGGTCAAGGGGTTCACATAGTTCGTGAAATTCAGATAAATGTTGTCGTGGTAGGGTTGGCGGCTATAGTATCCCGCATTGGCGTAGAAACTGTGTCGGTCGCTGGCGTTATAGCTCAGTCCACCCTTTGCATTGTAGCCGAAATTGTTCACTTTTTCGGAATCGGTGCCGGGGGTGATTCCCGCTGGCAGTGGGGTCCCTGTGCCTTGGGAAGAGGTGCCATCGATCAAGGCCTGGTCCGCATACTGGTAAAAATCAAACCTCTGGTGGGTCTGATTGGAAAGCGAACCTTGGAAAAAGGCCGAAAAATCATCGGTGGCATACTCCAATTGGGTGAACAGTCCCCCATAGGAAATACGCTCATCGTTGCTATAGGCGATCTTTTGCTCCTCCGGATAGGAATCAAAGGCGGCCTCCCAAGCCGATGGGCGGAAGCTCTCCGTTGCGGTCAGGGACTTATAGGTACCAAAGGTGCCATAGGGCTCGTGATTGTTGTTGGGGTCCCTTAGACGAATGTCCTCCGACCATGAATTGAGGCCGTGGAAATCGGATACCACCCGAAAGTGTTTGCCGTAATAGGTCCTCAAATCGAAACCGACGTTCCAGGTCAGATTATCGCTAAGTTGTTTTTCAAAGTTTGAAATCAGCCCGTACCAGCTGTGTAGGTTCATGGACGATCTTGTGATATAGGCGGGAGGCCCTCCAAAATTGACGGCATCCCCATTGGGTACCAAGGCATTCTGGGCATAAATGGCATCGTAGTCGATCCGTCCTTCGGCAGTCCTGATCCGGTTGCCCAGATTCCCGGTCCCGCCCCCGTTCCCCCATGAAGCATAGAGTACCGTGGAAAGGCTGCTTGAGGAATCAATGGTCCAGTCCCAGTTCAGGTTGGCGACCGGCTTGTGGTAGAAGTTCCTCCTCTCGGTCATATACTGTCCATTGTAGGTTCCCCAGTTGTTGTTGTACCGCTTGCCGTATTCCAAATAATCTGAAATGGATTTTGTGAAGTTTTGATCGTGGAACTGTGGTGCCCCTGTGATCAAAAAGTTGAAATTGTGGGAATCACTGGGTCGATACCCCAAGGAGATGAAATAGGTCTGTCCCTCTCCATAATTTCCTTCGTTGTACCCGTCTCCCTGCCAATGGGAAAGCATCACACTGAGCCCCCATCCCTTTTCGGAAATACCGGTATTGTAACCTGCGGTTGTTTTGATATAGTTGTTGTTGGCCACCGTGGCATAGGCGAACCCACCCGAATTCATTTCAGTGGCCTTGGTCACGAAGTTAATGGTACCCCCCACGGATGAGATGGCCAATTTGGAAGAACCCAGACCCCTTTGGATCTGTACCCCGGTGGCAATATCGTTGAGCCCTGACCAGTTTGACCAATACATCAAACCGTCCTCCATGCCATTGATGGGCTGTCCATTCAATAGAAAGGCCGTGTTGTCCTGTTCAAATCCCCGGACCCGCATATTGGTGTCCCCAAATCCCCCGGATTGTCCGGAAACATAGACCGAAGGGGGGTTCACCAAGGTCATGGTAACGTCCTGGGTCCCGATTTTCTCCTGAATGACCTTGATGGGAATGGAAGAAACGGCAATGGGGGTCTTACGATCCGAAGCGAGGTCGATGATCCCCGAACCCACCAAAACAACCCCTTCCAATTCCTCGGTATCGGGTTGCAGGGCAATGGATCCGATGTTTCCAACGGAACTGAACGGAATGCTTTGGGTAATGAACCCAATGTAGGAAACAAGCAGGGTCCCGGAGCTCTGGCTGACCTCCAAGCTGAAGTTTCCATCAAAATCGGTTGAGGTTCCGGTGTTCGTGCCCTTTAGCCGTACCGTGGCCCCGGGCAGTGGCCCGCCCAGTTCCCCGTCGTTCACGGTTCCCGTGAGAATTCCTTGTGAAAATGCCATAGCGGACATGAACATTGCCGCAAAAGCCAGTTGGATTTTTTTCATTAATTCAGTGTTTTAGTGTTTAAACAGCCTTGCAAAGGTGAAGCATTTTTAACTAATGGCGATTATGCCAAAGTTAAAAAAGTCCCTTTTGATTAACACAAAATTAACAAAGAATCCATTCCACAATGCCAATAAACCCAGCTTTTTGTCCCCAATTGGGAAGCCCGCAATCTAGTCCTTAAAATATTGAAGAAGGCTCAGGGTTGAACTGTCGTGATCGCCAATTTGGGAATGCTCGATTTCAGAAAGAATCTTCGTGGCCAACTGTTTTCCCAGCTCCACCCCCCATTGATCGTAGCTGTAAATGTTCCAAAGGACCCCCTGCACAAATATTTTGTGTTCGTAAAGGGCGATCAGGGCGCCCAGGTTCCGGGGGGTCAGTTTTTGGATCAAAAGGGTGTTGGTGGGTTTGTTGCCCTCAAAGACCTTGAAGGGCAGCAGCCGCTCCAGGGCCTCCCCGGACATACCGCTGGCCTGAAGTTCCTTTTTCACCTCCTCGGGGCCCTTCCCGTTCATCAGGGCCTCGGTCTGGGCAAAAAAATTGGCCATCAGCTTGTTGTGGTGGTCCGTATCCCCATGGAGGGATTCCTTGAAACCGATAAAGTCCGTGGGGATCAACTTGGTCCCCTGATGGATCAGTTGGAAGAAGGCGTGCTGGGAATTGGTCCCGGGCTCTCCCCAGATGATCGATCCGGTCTGATGCTTTACCCTTTGGCCGTTGCGGTCCACACTCTTGCCATTGCTCTCCATGATGCCCTGTTGCAGATAGGCCGGAAAACGGTGCAGGTATTGCGTATAGGGGATGATGGCCTCGGTCTGGGCCCCGTGGAAATTGTTGTACCATATGCCTATCAAGGCCATGATCACGGGAAGGTTTTCCCCCAAGGGAGCCTCCCTGAAATGCAGGTCCATGGCATGGGCCCCCTCGAGCATCCGGGCAAAATTGTCGTAGCCCACGGACAGGGCAATGGACAGTCCCACGGCGCTCCAAAGGGAAAAGCGACCCCCCACCCAGTCCCACATGGGGAACACATTGTCCCGGGAAATCCCAAAGGACGCAATTTGTTCCAGGTTGGTGGAAACGGCGGCAAAATGGGCGGCAATGTCCCCTTGGGAGCCGGTTTGAAGAAACCATTTTTTTATCGAAAGGGCATTGCTGAGGGTCTCTTGGGTGGTAAAGGTCTTGGATACGACCACGAAAAGGGTGGTCTCCGGGTCGAGTTCCTTCAAGACTTCCTGGAGATGGTCCCCGTCCACATTGCTCACAAAGTGCATCCTGAGGTGGTTCTTGTAAAATCTCAGGGCCTCGGTGACCATCACCGGCCCCAGATCGGAACCTCCTATGCCCACATTCACAATATCGGTGAAGGCCTTGCCGGTATGGCCTTTACGCCTTCCCGTGATCACCTCTGTTGAAAAGTCCCTTATCTTGTCCAGGACCGAATGGACCTCTTCCACAATGTTCTTCCCCTCCAAAAGTATGCGCTCCCCCCTTTTGGCCCTCAGGGCCGTATGCAGCACGGCCCTTCCCTCGGTGGCATTGATGGGTTTCCCCTCGAATTGGGCCGAAATGGCCCGGTCAAGACCGGATTCCATTGCAAGTTCCATGAGCAGCGAACGGGTCCGATCATCGATGAGGTTCTTGGAATAGTCCAGCAGAAAATCCTCCCAGGCCAGACTGAACTTCCTTCCGCGCTCCGGATCTGAGACAAAGCGCTCCGGCAATCCCAAATTCCGGGTTTCTTGGAAGTGGTCCTCCAATTTTTTCCAGGCCTTGGTACCGCTGGGGTCTATATTGGGCAATGCCATGATCAGTTGTAGGTTAACAGGGTTTCTTCCGCCACAAGGGGATCTTCCTGGGTCGGAACCTCAAATTCAATACAGTCCAATTGGGTCTTTAAGGGCTCAATATGCTGCACATAGCGGGTCCTCAGGGAATCCGCAATGGGTTCGGCCGCCGGAAGTTCCTCCCGCAAGGGGTCCACCTGCCTGCCGTTTTTCCAAAATCGATAGCACACATGGGGTCCGCCGGTATTCCTGGTCATCCCGACCCAACCGATCACATCCCCCTGGCGTACAAAATCCCCCCGTTTCACCTTCTGGTCCCTCATGTGGAGGTATTGGGTGCTATAGGTGGCATTGTGCTTGATCTTCACATACTTCCCATTGCCCCCACTGCGTGTGGATTCGGTCACCGTGCCATCGGCGGTGGCCACGATCGGGGTCCCTATATCCGCGGCATAGTCCGTCCCTTTGTGGGGCCTGACCTTATAGCCGTAATAGGCGATCCTCCTCTTGAGATTGTACCTGGAGGAAAGCCGGTACCCAAACTTGATCGGGGCCCGCAGGAAGGTACTGCGCAGGTTGTTGGCATCCTGGTCGTAAAAATCCAAAATGTTCTTGACCGAATCACTTACATAGGGAAAGGCATAGACCGGCCTGCCCTTGTGTTCGAAATAGGCCGCCTTGATGGGGCCCCGTCCCGCATAGATGCTGTCGTTGATATAAAGCTCGTCAAAAATGACCTTAAAGCGATCTCCGCGTTCCAATTTGAAAAAATCGATGGTCCAGGCATAGATTTCGGACAGGCCAATGGTCACGCTATAGTCCACCCCCAGGGAGTCCATGGTCTCGGAGAGGTTGTTTACAATGGTGCCCCCCACTTCCCGTTCCCGGAGCTTGACCTCCTTCTTGTCCCGGTAGGCCACCACACTGTCCCTGAGGTCAAAGACCGTATAATTGATCTTGTCCTCCTGATAGATGAAAACCTCGGCCACCTCGGAGGTGTCCTTGGACTTGAGGATCAGGTAGGGCTTGCCCACGATGATCTTCCTCACGTCGAAGGTATCCCTGAACTGTTCGCTCAGGGTGGCGATCTTGGGGTAGTCCACCTTGTTGTTGAGCAGCAATTGCCCAAAGCTGTCCCCCCGTCTGACGGTGTCGCGAACCACATTGAACTCTTCCAGGTTGAACCCAAAATGAAGTACCGGTGGTTTTTCGGCCACCTCCAATTTTACCATTTCCGCGATCGGTTGTTCCTCGGTCCCTTTGCACGAGACCATAACGGTCAGTGCGATGATTGCCCCAATAAATTTATTCATCATTGACTGTATTCCTTGTATTCCACACTTGTCGGATTCAATATATGGTCCACCCATTGCTTTCCCCACTGCTCCCTTTCCTCTTCGGTGTACAAAGTTGGGAAAAATATCACTTTCTGGAAACTGGGCGGCAAAAACTCCTTCCAGTTGGTCCCTCCCGTACTTTCGACTTCCCTGTTTTCCCGGTGGAGGTAGCGGTAGGCGGAGCCCAGATGCATCAACGGCCAGTTCACATTGGCATTGAGGTCCAGTTCCCTTAACGTCTTTATAAGCAATTCATTGTACCGATCCCCCTCGGGAAGTTTGAGGTATTTGTCGTAGATGGTTCGTCCCCCCACCTCCTTTGCGATCCTCAGGAACCTGGGGGTGTACCTTTGTTCAAACTGTTTCAGGGTCAAGGTCTTTCCCCCTGTGATCCTATCGGTGGCCCCTTGTTTCCAATACATCCGGTCAAACCGATCCTCCAGACTGTCCGATGCGGAATCGATGCCCCGCAGGCCAGGGTGCAACAGGTTTTCCAAGGGGGTGGCATAGAGCTCGATCATCCGGTACTGGGCCGATTGGAACCCGCTGGCCGGAAGCAGGGCCATGCGGTAGCGCATGAACTGTTCCCGTTCCATCCCTTTGATCATAATCCCGAAGGAATTGATCAAGGCCTGGAAATAGGAGTTGATCCTGCGCAGCCTTTCGATGAAAAAGTCAAGGTTCCCACTGGAGTCCTCCACCAATTGTCTTTGTTCGTGGATGATCAACTTGAAATGGAGTTCGGTGATCTGGTGGTACATGATGAAGACCTCCTCATCCGGATAATGGGTACGGGGAACCTGTAGGCTCAACAGGGTATCCAGGTGGATGTAATCCCAATAGGTCAGGTATCGTTGGTAAAGCAGCCCGTCGAGATAGGAGCCCAGGTCCTGGCCCGAGTCCCTGTATTTTTCCTCGAGTCTGTCAATTTGGGATCGGATCTTTTCCGCCTTCTTCATCCAGGCAATGCAAATGTTATTTCATTATGATCTTGAACTGGTTCCTCAGCCCGTTGTACCCATCGAGATCGGCTTTCAGGGAGCCAACGGCCAAGTCCGCCTTGATGCGGATCGGGATCTTGTTCAGGTCGTTCGAAACCCAAAGGGTAAGGCTCTCCTTTTCCTTGAAAACACGGCCCGATTGAACCAAAGGCCTAAATTTAAGACATTCCACCCTTCCATACTTGGTTTTTAAGATTTCTTTGCCCAAATATCTCAATTGGAACTTGAACACCCCGTCGTCATCGTAGAGCAGGTCCATGTCTATGGTCTCCCCCTCCTTAAAACCCTCGATATCGTAATTGTTCCGAAGGTAATAGGAGGCCGAGAGCAGATCCTGGATCCGGTCGTGCACGGGAATGTGCTGTTTGGTCCCGTTCTTCTTATCCTCGAGCAGGGCCCTGTTCTCCCCATAGTCAAAATTGATCTCAATATCCTTGGTGTAGCCTCCCTCATCGATCTTGCGGATGAACCTATGGGGTTTGCCGTCCTTGCGGCCAAAATAACTCTCATAGGTATCGTCCACCTTAAAAAAAATACTCGCAAAGCCGGTGGTCTTCCCTTCGCCCACCACATGGTAGACCGGAATGCCGTTCAAGGTCTCGGCAGTGAGGTGCATGGTCGCATAACTGGCATTGAGGAAACCGTAGTGGATCCTGTACTTCAGCCATTCCCCGGATTTGAAGGCCGGCGGCGGGTCTTGGCCCAGCAGGGGAAGGACCATCAACAGGAGTAAGGGGGTCAGTATCTTTTTCATGGCGTTTTTGTGATCGGACAAAATTAAAAAATTAGGGCGTGGCCAAAAGGCCTGTACATTAACTTAAACAAAAGTTGTTCCAAAATAGTATGTACAAAAAAAGCCCAGTTTTAAAACTGGGCTTTTCCTAAATAACCAACCAAACTTTAAATTATGAAAAACCAATACTTAAAGTCGATAAGGGAACCACCCCTTATCTGCCACAAATATACGGCGACCTATTGTAGGAAATTGGGTTTTTAACGGACTTTAACGCAAGTTCCCCAAATTTGGGGATACAAGGCCATTTTTTTGGCTTTTTCTTAAGAATTTTAAGGGGTTGGGTCGGCTACCCCCATCAAAACCAAAAGCCCACACTAAAGAATATTCTGTCTTTTTTAATCTCGGGGGACCAGGAATAATACACTTGAATGGGACCGAGAAAGGATTCAAAGCCATAGCCCAGGCCATAACCCGAAAATCCGGGCTCCTTGAACCATTCCCCCGTGCGGAACAAATCGTCGTCCACATTGGCGAAATTGGCGGAAAACAGGATGTGGTTCTTGGGGGCCACCCTATAGTCCAAACGGCCAAAGGCCTTCACATAGCTGTTCCCGGGAATCCCAAGGAAATTATAGCCGAAAAAGGGAACAAAATTGTTCACGAAGTCATTCCCAAAGCCCCCGAGCACAAAATCGAAGGAGGTCACCCCCGAGGTGCCCAGCTTCACCCCACCCGAGGCCTCCGCGGTCAGGCTCAGGGCCGGTAAAAGGGTGATCGAGGTGCCCAAACGGGCCTTGCCGATGGAAAACTCCCTGAAATTGTCGTTGAAGTCCGAGGAGAACAGATAAAGGTGGAAGTCGGAATCAAAGAGCAGCCCCTTGGTGGGAAAGTACTTGTGGTCATAGGTGTCCAGGGTAATCTTTCCGTAGGTGCTGAAATAATTGGAATTTTCAAAATAAAGCCGCTCATCCGGGGCGTCCAACAGACTGCCCTCCTCAACTTGGTTCAGGGTCCTGCTGCTGTACTTCAACAGTTTGTGCTCCGCTCCCAAGGTAAAGGCAAACTCCTCCCTGAGCTGGGTCTGCAGGTAGACCTGATTGGTCAGGTCGACCACATCCAGGTTGATCCTGTTCACCCCCGGGTCTTGGGGGGCATCAAAATTTCCGAGGATCAGGGAATAATCCACCTCCGCATTGAAATCGGTGAACTTCGAATTGACCCCGAAGCTCCAATAGACCCCCTTGTCCAGGTAGTACTGCAGATTGTAGCGGATATGGTCCCCCAGGATAAAGTCAAAGGAGGCCACATCGTCCTTCATCAAAAAGTTCTTCTTGGTCAGGTTGATCAGGGCCGCACTCTTGTAGAGATCGTCGTAATGGGCCGACATCTTGATGAACATTTTTGTGGGGTTCTCCTTGAGTTTCAAGATCAGGTCCGTGCCCAGGCCATTGGAAATCAATTCATATCGGATGGCCCTGAAGTTCCCTGTTGCCGACAGGTTGTTGATGCCCTGTTTCAAATCGTCAAAGGCTATTTTCTCCGCCAGGTTGAACCTGAGCTTCCCCTTGATATAGCCCCGGGTATAGAGGTCGTTCCCCCTGATGAGCATCCTGTTGATCGTCAGGCTGTCGGTAATGGGGTTGGGGTTCCTGCGCAGGGGTGGATTCCCCTGGCTTAGGGCCAGGTCCCGGAGTTCCTCCATTTTGTCCCTGGCGGCCGTTTCCCCCTTTTCCACGATTTCGGCACCCCGGGCAAAATCGATCACGGAAAAGCCGCTGATGTCGGGCTTGATGTATATATCGGTCATCCCGGCCTTCCTTTTCATATCGTTCACGGTGCGGTAATTGTTGATCTGCAAGAGGATCTCCATGGCCGAGGAAAGGGATTCCCGGGTGGCCAGGTCGTCCTGCACGTCCACCCCGATGATCAGATCCGCTCCCATGGCCCTGACCTGCTCGATGGGATAATTGTTCACCACCCCCCCGTCGATCAGGATGTCCCCGTCGATCTCCGAAGGTTCGAACAGGGAAGGAAAGGTCCCACTGGCCAAAATGGCCTCCGGGAGGAACCCCCGGTCCAAAAGGACCGCTTCCCCGGTTTCCATATTGGTGGCCACACAAAGAAAGGGGATGGGCAGTTTGTTGAAATCGTTCACATCCTTGACGTGGTAGAGCAAACGCACCAGCTCGTTGTAAATGTTCTGTCCCCCGGAAATGGCCTGGGGAAAGCTCACCTTGAAATCGGTAAAGGGCAGGCTTAGGGCATATTTCTCGGAATTTTCCTTTTCCTGAAAACTCTTGGCCCCCCGGGGGACATCGTCCTGGATCAGGGTGGTCAGCTCGGTGGTCCTGAAGATGGAATCCAATTCCCGGGCGTCATAGCCGGAGGCATAGAGGGCTCCCACTATGGCGCCCATGCTGGTCCCCCCTATATAGTCAACCCGGACCCCGGCCTCCTCCAAGACCTTGAGCACCCCGATATGGGCCAATCCCTTGGCCCCGCCCCCACTGAGGACCAGCCCGACCTTTGGGGGCGGTCCGTCCTCCTGGGAAAATCCCAAAACTGTGGCCAATAGCATCAAAACCGAAACCAATAGTTGTCTAAAGTGCATACTTACCTATGAAATGTATTATAGATTTTTTTTGCCCTGGCCATGCCCACGGAATCCGCAAGTTGCTCCACGGAAGCCTCCTTGATCCGTTTTACGGATTTGAACTGTTTCAAAAGTTGTTCGGCCGTCCGTTTCCCAACGCCCTCAATGGACTCCAGTTCGGAATTGATCGCCCCCTTGCTCCTTTTGTTCCTGTGGTGGGTGATCCCAAACCTATGGGCCTCGTTCCTCAGTTGCTGGATCACCTTCAGGCTTTCCGATCGTTTGTCCAGGTAGAGGGGGACGGGATCGTCCGGAAAATAGATCTCTTCCAGGCGTTTGGCTATGCCGATAATGGCAATCTTTCCCCTCAATCCCAATATTTCGAGGCTTTTCAGGGCCGAGGACAGCTGTCCCTTGCCCCCATCGATCACTATGAGCTGGGGCAAGGGCTCATATCTTCGGCCGACTACTTCCTCCATACTGGCAAAGTCATCGGGGCCCTCCACGGATCGTATGTTGAAATGCCTGTAGTCCTTCTTGGAGGGCTTCCCGTCCTTGAAGACCACACAGGCGGCCACCGGATCGCTGCCCTGTATATTGGAATTGTCAAAACATTCGATGTGAACGGGAAGCTCTTTCAGGGAAAGGTCCTTTTGTAATTGCTC
>CALDPL010000163.1 GCA_937911965.1 uncultured Allomuricauda sp.
GGTGAAGACCTTCAGACGGTCCCCGAAGCGGTTCTTCAAGCGGTGGATGTTGGTCGTCACTGCTGGCATAACGCCTTTCCACTGGATCATATACATTTCGTGTTTGAATCACAAAATTAAAGGACCACAGGGCAAATTTTGGGTTAATTATTAACAATTAATGATACTATATTGACCCAATTTGTTGCGAATGCTCCTATTTTTAAGGATATTTACAAAAAAATTGCAATGAAAGTTCTCCCCTTCAAAATACCAAAACCCAAGGACGAGGCCCTGGTCTATCAAGTGGATCGGGAAAAGATCCTCTACGACCAACTGCACCAACACGGAGAAATCCAGATCAGTTATTTGGAAAAAGGGGCAGGGACCCTGATCGTGGGCGATTCCATCAATGAATACAAGGAAGGGGAAATCCTGGTAATAGGAGGCTACACCCCCCATGTGTTCAAAAGCGATGCCAATGCCCAAATGGAAACGGTCATGTACACCCTGTTTTTTGACATTAATTCCTTTGGAAGGGATTTTTTCAGTATTGCCGACCTGGCCTCCACCAGGGATTTTTTCAACAAATCGGAATTCGGTATGCGGGTGCTCACCAATAAAGAGGCCATAATTGAGGAATTCAAAAAACTTGGTTCCCAAAACAAGGTGGAACAGATCGCAACACTTTTGATGATCATCAGCCATATTTCAAAATCCCATACCTCCCCCTTGTCCTCCTTTGTGTACCGAAAAAAGTTTTCCGATGATGAAGGCAAGCGCATGAACGATGTCTTCAAATATGCCATGGACCGCTTCCATGAGCCCATTGAACTGGAAGAAGTGGCCGATGTGGCCAATATGAGCAAAAATGCCTTTTGCCGTTATTTCAAGAAACGGACCAACAAAACCTTTTTCCAGTTCCTGATCGAGATCAGGATCGAAAATGCCTGCAAGCTGATCCTGAACAAACCCGAACTCTCCATCTCCAATATCTCGGATCAATGCGGATTTAACAATATCGCCAATTTCAACAGGAAGTTCAAGGAATTGAAAGGGAGTTCCCCTACCCAGTACAGAAGCCAGTTTTGAACTGAAAGGGTAAATTGACGCCCACTGTAAAAGCAAAAGCGGCCGGGATTCCCGACCGCTTTTCCTCACTAACAACCAATTCAAACGAGTATTGAAACGTGGTTTTCTTCCATACCCCTTAATTTGGGTATCCCGGGTTCTGTTCCAGGTTGGTATTGGTGTTCCGTTCCGCCAATCCTATGGGGAACAGGATGGTGTAAACTCCTTGGGGGGTATGGTTGTACCAGTTTTTGGTCTGGTATACCCCAAAACGGATCATATCGGTCCTTCTTCTGGCCTCGGCCGCAAATTCCCAGCCCAATTCGTCCAAAAAGCGGCCATAGGGCACCACGGACTGATCGCCCGGATCGGCAATGGACCCGTCCTCTGCCAAAGTCCCGTATTGAAAGGTGGTATCCCCTTCCAAATCCGCTCCGGTCACCGTGGCATCCGCAAGGTCGTCAAAGGAACGTTCCCGCACCTGGGTCACGATCAGGGCAGCCTCTGAACTTCTGTTGGTCCTGAGCAGGGCCTCGGCCTTCATCATGAGCACATCGGTATATCTCAAAAATGGAAAATCAACGCTGAGTCCCCCGGTGGCCCCAGCTTCAATTTCATATTTCCCGCAGCGGAAACCGTCGGTGAAATCACAGTCGTAAATGCTTGGCATTTCCTGTCTAAGGGTCATTACCACACTGCCATCGGATGCACTGATCTGGTCTCCCATCAGCCAGGTATCGGCCAAGCGTTTGTCGTTGGGGTCGTAAGTGTCGATGAATTGTGGATTGGCACTTGAACCTCCCCAGGGCTGGGCCTGCATTCCAAACACAATACGGTGGTCCGGAAGGAGCATTTTCATATGGGCACTCCATTGAGGGGCAAAGATCTGGTCGTAGGGAATGGCAAAGACCATCTCGGAATTGCCTTCGTTTTCGGTCTTGAAAATATCCGAATAGCTTGAGGACAATTGAAACTTATTGCTTCCGATGATCTGATCGCAGGCTTCGATCACCTTTTCCCATTGTGCCGTTCCCGTATAGACTTCCGCATTGAGATATACCCTGGCCAGAACGTGATAGGCGGCCCATTTGGTCATCCGACCATAAGTGGAGGTATCGACGGTTTCTGTCAGGTTGGGGATGACCGCCAACAATTCGGAAACGATAAAGTCATATACTTCCGTACGCGTATTTTGTACCGGGAGTTCATCGCCGTAGCTTGAAATAATGGGCACATTGCCATGGGTATCGACCAAAATGGAATAATACAATGCCCTGAGCGCACGCATTTCCGAAATTATTGCTGTTGCTTGTTCAGGGCTCACGGGAAGTACCCCTTCCTCGATCTGCAAAATTACCCGGTTGGCACTGTTGACCCCATTGAAACAGGTGATCCAAGTGTTTCTGGGTTGCCATTCGGTTTCCGTCCATTGGTGAAAGTGCATTCTTTTGTAGGTGCCCCCATCATCCCAGCCGTTCGGTCTGGTCGGGGTCACAATAATATCACCGGGTTCCTCCTGAAGATCGAACAGGCCCTGCCATCCCATGACAAAACGCATGGGGGTATAGGCCGAGGCCATAACGGAGATTATGTCTCCCTCTGAAGGGACAAATGAGGCCTCGGTCACTTCGGAGAACACCTCTTCTTCAAGGTCGGTACAGCCTATGGGAAGCATCAGCCCTGTCAAGGCCAACATCAAAAATCCCAAGCTTGGCGATTTCACTTTATTGAATATATTTTTCATAGTCGTTGTTTTTAGAATGTGAAGTTCATACCCAGGGTAAATGTTCTGATCGATGGGTATTTGTCCCTCTCATCGTTTCCGGGGTCCAAGCCATTTCTGTTGACCTCCGGATCGATGCCCTTATACTTGGTAAAGGTGGCCAGGTTCAGCCCCGAGGCATAAATCCTGAAGGACTGTGCAAACTTGATGGCATCCTTGGGGAAAGTATATCCTAAGGTGACATTGTCGATCTTCAAGAAATCCCCATCCTCCACATAATGGCTGACATAGCGTTGCACATCCTGCAGGACGGCCTTGCCGTATACCGGCTCGAATGCCGAATTCAAGGTGTTGTAGCTGATCGTGGGATTTTCATAGAACATACGGGAAAAGTTCAAGATCTGATAATCCAAGGCGCCCCTGAGGTTCACCATCAGATCCCAATTCTTATAGTTCAACATATTGTTCCAACTGTAGTAGGCCTTGGGCAGACCATTGCCCAGAATCTGCCTGTCATCGTTGGTGGATTCGGTGGCGGGCACCCTTGTCCCATCCGGCCTTTCAATGATCCAAATGCCATCGTCGGTGATGTCCACACTCTTCAATCCATAAAAGTTGCCTATGGGCTGTCCCTCTTGTACCCTATGGGTAGAAATCTGAATGGGCTCCCCGGTATATCCTGCATCAAAGAAATCATTGGTGAGCTGGAATTCGTCATTGGACAGGGAGACGATCTCGTTGGTGTTGGTGGAATAGGTCAGGTTGGCCGTCCATTGGAAATCCTCGGTTTGCACGGGGATGACATTGACTAAAAACTCCACCCCGGTGTTCTTGATCTGGGCCACGTTGGCCGCAATACTTCCATAAAAGTACGGAGGTGTGGGAACACTGTAATTGTACAGGGCATCCTTGGTGGTCCGGTTGTAATAATCGATGGCACCGTTGATGCGACCGTCCAAAATTCCGAAATCCAATCCAACGTTGAACTCCTCCTTCTTTTCCCAACGCAGGTTTGTATTGGCGTTACGGGAGGGAACCAATTGCCTGACCCATTCCCCGTTGTTCAGAAAATAATCCCCGTAGGTGAGCCCGCTCAAGGACTGGTAATTGGAGCCGGCATTGATACCTGTTACTCCAAAACCTGACCTGAGCTTTAGATTGGACAACCAATTCCAATTGTCGGCGAAGCTCTCCTGGTCGATCCTCCATCCCACGGAAATCCCGGGGAAGTTCCCCCATTTGTAATCTTGGCCAAAACGGGAAGACCCCTCACGGCGCAAACTGGCCATAAGCAGATATCGGTCGTCGTAGTTATAAGTGACCCTGGAGAAAAAGGCGATCAACTTATCGGAATTCTTATAGCTTCCCATTCCGGCTTCGCCCAATTGCAGGCCTTGTCCGCTTCCCAAGTTGTTATAGGTAAAGCCATCGGTCGGAAAGCGACGGTTTGTTGCCCAAAAGCCCTCATTGGTGTTGTCCTCATAGTTGTAACCTGCCAAAGCGGTCACTTTATGGTCCCCAAAGGTATTGTCATAATCCAGGGTCAATTGACCATAGTTCCCGATATAGTCATCCGCTCCACGGGAAGCGAAACCTCCCTGACCGTTCTTTGTGGTGGAAACGTGTTCCTTGGTTTGATAGAAACCCCTCATATTGGAATTTCCCTTACGGGTATAAAGTCCCTTAACGGTAAGATGTTCCCCAAAATCATAGCTCAAAGAAAAATCCAGACGGGTATTCCTGTACCGGTTTTGTCCGATGGTCTCTTCAATATAACCAACAGGGTTATCATAGAAATAGACGTCCCTTTCATTCCAGTTGCCGTCCGCATCCCTGATCGGCTCCGTGGGGTTCCGGATAATGGCTTGCCTGTAAATGTATGAATTAAAGCTATATCCGTCCCCGAGCGCATTGTAGGTCTGTTCGCTCAAAATCAAGCCCACATTGGCCTTTAAACGGTTGTCGAACATGGCGTGGTTCACGTTTACCCTTGCGGTATACCGCTCGTTGTTGGACTTTAGAAAGATTCCCTCAGTGTCCCTGTAGTTCAGGGAAGCCGTCATATTGGAAGTCGAATTGCCCGCCCTGAATATCACGTTGTGCACCTGGCTGAAGGCATCCCGGGTAATTTCATCCACCCAATCCGTGGTCGCCCCAAAATCCTCAAGGTTGGCCCCATTAAAGGTATAGCCCTCGGCAAACCGCTGTCTTAGGTCGTCGGCATCCATAAAATCCATTCTGTCGGCAATCGTTGACAGAGAGGCATAGCCGTGGTATTCAATGGTGGGCTTCATATCGTTGAACCCACTTTTGGTGGTGATGATGATCACCCCGTTGGTGCCACGGGTCCCATAAATAGCCGTGGCGGAACCGTCCTTCAACACATCTATGGACTCGATGTCCTCAGGAGCCACTGTATTCAAGCTCGCAGGGACCCCGTCAACCAATACCAAGGGGTTTGTACCCCCCAAGATGGAAGAGGTTCCCCTTAGGCTGATCTGGGTGCCCTGGGTCGGATCGCCCGAAGGGGCCGATACCGAAAGTCCGGCCACCTTTCCTTGGATCAATTGGGCCGCATCCTTGACATTGCCCTGTACAAAATCCTCTGATTTGACCGTGGATACCGCACTGGTCACATCGGCACGTCGTTGGGTACCATAACCGATCACCACCACTTCGGAAAGCTGTTGAAGGTCCTCCTTCAGCACTACCGAAATGCCTCCCTCACGGGCCGCAATCTCTTGGCTGGTGAATCCTAAATAGGAAATTACCAGTACCGCATCGGACTTGGTCGTGGTAATTTCAAAATTACCGTCAAAATCCGATGCCGTCCCATTGGTGGTGCCCTTTTCAACAACCGCGGCACCGGCTATGGGAATGCCATTCTCATCGGTAATGCTACCTGTTACCCGCTCTTGGGCAAGTGCTGTCTGTGCCACTAAAAGGCATACCAGGGAAAATAAAAGGCGGTTGTTGGACCCTTTTCTTCCCAAGCATTTTTTCATAAAAAAGCTAGCCAATTTCATAATACATTTTTAGTTTGTTTTAGTTAATTCACTCGGTAAAACTCAATTTTTCAAGCCTTAAAGTTTTAATCACGATTAATAAGCGTTAATTTTACACTTGTAAATGTAATCTTATGATTTAGAAGATTCCATGTTATATTATCCTGTTTCGATACTATATTATCTAATCAGTGTGCCAATATTGATCTTTATCGGAATAATCCTATCAAAAAATGATTTATAAGTATATTATATACACTTTATATTGGAATAGCTCTTCCCACTTGTAGGGTTTTGGAGATTCATTTCTACCCTGTTCCGATTCCAAATGGTAGTCGGGCCAATTTAGGCTGGGATGCTTTTCCAAGGGGGTGATTTTATGCCGGGGAAGTTTCCTCGAAAGATTTAACTTTGGCCCATGAATCTTCTGGAGCTGTTCAAAAAGATACTGCCCTTTGTCAAACCCTATAAATGGATGCTTGCGGCCACCCTGATCCTGACCCTGGTGGGTTCCGTGATGGCACAGGTCAATGCCTATATATTGAGGTATACGGTGGATGAGCTCACGGTGATCACCCAAAGGCCGGACCCCATGGGAGAGGGGGTCCGTATCCTTATGATCATCACTGCGATTCTTTTGGGCAAGGAACTGATCTATGCCGCGGTACAATTCGGACAGAAATTCTACGGGGAAAAATTGCGGATCTATATCTCCAGGGACTTCGCCCAACTTGTGGTCGAGAAAATTCTCTCCTACCGGATGGCATTCTATACGGCAACGGACAATGAGAGTGGTAAGTTGCAGACCCGGATCGATATGGGGATTTCCAGTCTAACCCGATTGGTACGAAACTTTTTTATCGATATCCTTCCCCTGTTCGCCAATGCCCTTTTGGCCTTGATCGCCATGTTCAACGCCAATGTATGGGTCGGCTTGGTCAGCTTGAGCATTATCCCGATCTATTTTTATGTCAGCAACCTTCAGGCCAAGAAATTGAGCGGTTTTCGTCGATCGTTCAGGACCCATAGGGAGACCAAGAGCAATGCCATAATAAGCATCATCGACTCCATCACGGTCATAAAGTCCTTTACCAGGGAATCCATGGAAGCCGCCAAGCACGAAAAGATCCAGTTCGACATGACCGAGAACCAAATGAAGACCCGGCATACGAGCTTTATGTTCGATAGCGTGAAATCCATGTTGGAACAGGTCGGGGTGGTGGTTGTCATCATCCTCACCGCCTATTTTGTGCTGGACGGGACCATGAGCATCGGGGCCATAA
>CALDPL010000164.1 GCA_937911965.1 uncultured Allomuricauda sp.
CGGTCAAACTGTAATATTGCATAGCTCTAATTGATTTTGTGTACGCCCTGGGCCTTTACCCGGGAAACATGTATGTCAAAGTCCAGGCCGATTCCCGCATAGGTCTCCCTCATGGAGGCGGCGACCTCCCTGGCAATTTCCTCCCCCTTGCTCAGGGCAAATATGGAGGGCCCAGATCCGGATATGCCACAACCCAGGGCACCGGCCGCATGGGCGTTGGCCTTAATGGCATCAAAGCCGGGAATAAGGATGGAACGAATGGGTTCCACGATCACATCGTGGAGGGAACGACCGATCAGGTCGTAATCCTCTCGAAAAAGCCCTGCGATCAGTCCCCCAAGGTTCCCCCACTGCTGTATGCCCTTTTCCATGGGGATGGTGGTCTTCAATATTTTCCGGGAATCGGAAGTCTTGATTTCCAATTGGGGATGGATGACCGTGGCGTGTAGCAGCTTTGGACTGGGGATGGGCACTATATCCAGGGGGTCATAACTCCGGACCAGGGTAAAGCCGCCGAATAGGGCAGGGGCCACGTTGTCCGCATGGGCCGTGCCACTGGCCAACCGTTCCCCTTCCATGGCAAATTGTACCAGCTCCAAATTGGAAAAGGGCCTGCCCAGGAGCTCGTTCATGGCCCACACGGCGCCGGTCGAGGATGCGGCGCTGCTGCCGATTCCGCTTCCGGGTTTTATCCGTTTGACAATCTCCAGTTCAAAACCGCCCTGATGGCCACTTTTTTCCAAAAGGGCCAAAGCTGCCACCCCCGAAACGTTCCTCTCGGGTTCCAGGGGCAGGTCCTGTCCACTGATCTTGACGATCCGGATGCCTTTTTCAGGACTTTTTCTCACCACCATTTCATCCCCTACGGATTCCAGGGCGAGGCCCAGGACATCGAAGCCACAGGAAACATTGGCGATGGTCGCGGGACAGAATACCTTGATTTCTTCCATGGATCAATAATTTCCGATTCGAATGATATCCGCAAAGATACCCGATGCGGTCACATCCGCCCCGGCCCCGGCCCCTTTTATGATCAAAGGCCGATCGGGATAGCGCCGGGTATAGAACAGTACGATGTTGTCGCTGCCCTCCAAATGGTGAAAATCGTGTCCCTTGGGTATTTTTTGGAGGCCCACCTTGGCCTTTCCATCCACAAATTGCGCCACATACTTCAATTTGCTATCGGCCTCCACGGCCTCCCTGTACATCTGTTGGAACTTTTCTTCGTTTTTGGCCAGGGAATCAAAGAACTCCTCATTGGAACGGGCCTCCATACTTTCCTTGGGAAGGAAGGCCTCGTTGGCGATATCGCCGATCTCCAGGGTATGGCCACTTTCCCGGGCCAAGATCAAAATTTTCCGCATAACGTCCATCCCGCTTAGGTCTATCCTCGGATCGGGCTCCGTATACCCTTGCTCCTGGGCCGCTTTGACCACCTCGTGGAAGGGGACCGTATCGTTGAAACTGTTGAACACGAAGTTGAGGCTTCCCGAGAGGATTGCCTGGATCTTATTTACCTGGTCCCCGGAGGCGATCAAGTGTTTAAGGGTATCGATGATGGGTAGGCCGGCCCCAACATTGGTTTCGAAGAGGAAGGGGGCGTTGTACCGTTTGGACAGCTCCTTGAGATCCCTGTAGTACCCATGGTCCGAGGAGCAGGCGATCTTGTTGCAGGTGACCACGGCGATGCTGTTGCGTAGATATTCCGGATAGCTTTTGGCGACCTCCTCATTGGCCGTATTGTCCACAAACACACTGTTGCGCAGGTTCAATTCCCGTACCCGTTGGACAAATCCCCGTCCA
>CALDPL010000165.1 GCA_937911965.1 uncultured Allomuricauda sp.
CCCATTGGATGCCCTGGCACCGTAAATTGCCGTGGAAGAAGCATCCTTTAGTATACTTATCGAAGCGATGTCCGAAGGAGTGATTTCGGACAGGTTTCCAAAATAGGGCATTCCGTCCACCACGATGAAGGGTTCGTTGTCCGCTGAAATGGAGTTTTTGCCCCGGATCAACATGCTGGAGGCTCCCCCTTCGGCATTGGATCCACTGAAACTGACACTCATCCCGGCCATTCTTCCCTGAAGGGCCTGACTGACGTCCACCTGCGGCATTTTTTCCAGATCCTCGGTATTGATCGAGGCCACTGCCCCGGTCACATCACTTTTCTTCTGGGTTCCATAGCCAACAACCACGACCTCATCCAATTCCGAGGTCTGGGTTTCAAGTACTACCTGTACCGGAGATCCGCTGGAAGCCAAAACTTCAACGGTCGCATAACCGATAAAACTGATTTCGACCACCGAGTTGCTCGCGACCCGAATGGAGAAGACCCCATCAAAATCCGTGAGGACCCCGTTCGTAGTGCCTTTCTCAATAACATTTGCACCCGGCACGGGCATTCCCGTCTCTCCGTCCACCACCGTACCTTCCAACTGAATATCACCCTGTTGGGCCATAAGGAATGTTTGGAATACTAAAGCAAGGATCAGGGTGATAATTTGCTTGTTCATACTTAAGATTTTGAAATTTTAGATGAAAATAAATTCAACTACAACGATTTATCGGAACAATGATATAAATTTAATTTTAATTGTACAATCGATTGTATTTATTTTTGTAATAAAAACTTAAAAGCATTCATATTTCGTCATTTTTAGGAATATTTGTGCCATATTGGCCCTAAAATGGCATCTATAATTGTCTGTAAATTTAAAAAAGACAATCGATTGTTAACATTTAAATGCCACTACCAATGATGAATAGCTTCCTTCCACTTTTACTTTTTATCATGCTCCACTCGGGCTTGTTTTCCCAACAATGGCAGTCCAAAATGGTACAGATCCAAGAAGGTACCCTGATATACCCCTCCGATGAAGATATGAACCGGATTCCCGATTTTAGCCATGCCGGCTATTATGGAGGGCTACGCCCCATTCCCAGGGTCCGGACCGAATTGACCATAAAACCCATAGAAGGGGACAATACCGCCCACATACAACGGGCCATTGACCAAGTGGCGGAGCTCCCCTTCGACTCCTTGGGATACCGTGGGGCCGTTTTGCTTTCCCCGGGAATCTATGAGGTCCACGGGAAGATTCTTTTGAGCAGCAGCGGGGTGGTACTACGAGGCAGTGGGGACGGATCGGACCAAGGCAGCAACACCATCATCCTGGCCAAGGGCAATTCCCCTCGAAAAAGGTCGGTGATCCTTGCAGGGGGCGGCTCCAACACCCAATGGGCAGGTCGCGTTCCGGGGACCAAGACCGATATAATCACGGATTTTGTACAAGTGGGCTCCTTCTCCTTTGAGGTGGAAGACCCCTCCCCCTTTGCTGTTGGGGAAAATATAATAATCCACCATCCCGCCACAAGGGCATGGATGGATGCCATAGGGCAG
>CALDPL010000166.1 GCA_937911965.1 uncultured Allomuricauda sp.
CCCCGAATTCCACCAATCCGATATAGGTTTCGGCCGCCGCCACCACCTTATCGGCGTGCATGGACAGCTCACAGCCGCCACCCAAGCTCATCCCATGGGGTGCGGCAACCGTGGGAATAGAGCTATAGCGCATCCGCATCATGGTGTCCTGAAACAGTTTTATGGCCCCATTGAGCTCCTCGTATTCCTGTTCGGCGGCCATCATAAAGATCAGGCCTATATTGGCCCCGACCGAAAAATTGGCTGCCTGGTTTCCGACCACTAGGCCTTGAAAATCCTTTTCGGCCAAGTCCAGGGCCTTGTTCAGCCCGGCGAGTACATCCCCTCCAATGGTGTTCATCTTGGACTGGAACTCACAGTTTAGGATGCCGTCACCGAGATCCTCCACGACCACTCCGCTGTTTTTGAATACCTCCCTGGATTTCCTGATATTGTCAAGGATGATGAAGGCATCCTGTCCGGGTACCTTTTCCATGGCCTTTTTGGCGATGTCGTAATAGAGGGTGGCGCCTTCCTGTACGCTATAGAAGGAATCGATTCCCGCCCCCTTCATTTCCAGGATCCAAGGGGCCGCTTCCAAACCTTCGGCCTTTATAAGTTCCAGCCCCCGGTCCAGACCTATGGCGTCCCAAATCTGAAAGGGGCCGTGTTCCCAACCGAATCCGGCCTTCATGGCATCGTCGATCTTATAGAATTCATCCGAGATTTCCGGGACGCGATGGCCCACATAGGCAAAGAGTGCCCCGAAGCTCTTTCTGTAGAATTCCCCGGCCTTGTCCTTTCCTTCCAAAAGAACGGGAAAGCGTTCGATGACCCTGTCGATGGTCTTGGTGAGTTCGAGGGTGGGGAATTTTGAGCTTTTTTTGGACCGGTATTCCATAGTGTCCAGGTCCAGGGTCAGGATTTCACTCTTGCCGTCCTGTCCGGCCACCTTTTTATAGAAGCCCTGCCCGGTCTTGCTTCCCAACCATTTGTTGTCCACCATGGTCTTTATGAAATCCGGGAGTTCGAACAGTTCAAGGCGTTCATCGTCCTTGCAGTTTTCACGGATGCCATTGGCCACGTGGACCAAGGTATCTAGGCCCACCACATCCACGGTACGGAAGGTGGCGGATTTTGGCCTTCCGATCACCGGCCCGGTAAGCTTGTCGACCTCCTCTATGGTCATGTCCAGGTCCTTGATCGCATGGAAGAGGCTCTGTATGCTGAAGATGCCGATCCTGTTCCCGATAAAGGCCGGGGTGTCCTTGGCGACCACGGAGGTTTTGCCCAGGAACTGCTCCCCATAGGAGCCCAGAAAATCCAAGACTTCCCTGGAGGTATGTGGCCCGGGGATGATTTCGAACAATTTAAGGTATCTGGCCGGGTTGAAGAAGTGGGTGCCACAGAAGTGTTCCTGAAAATCCGCACTTCTTCCCTCACTCATGAACTTGATCGGGATGCCGGAAGTGTTGGAACTGATCAGGGTGCCCGGTTTCCTGTATTTGTCCAGGGTTTCGAAGACCTGTTTTTTGATGTCCAGGCGTTCTACGACCACCTCGATGATCCAATCCACCTCGCCCACCTTGGCTATATCGTCCTCCAAGTTTCCCGTGGTGATGGCAGCGGCAAATTTTTGATGGTAGATCGGGGATGGCTTGGATTTCAGGGCAGCGGCCAGGGAATCGTTGACCAGGCGGTTCCTGACCACCCGGTCCCCCATGCCAAGGCCCTTGGCCTTTTCCCTTTCATTGGGCTCCTTGGGCAGGATGTCCAATAATAATACCTCGACCCCTATATTGGCAAAATGGCAGGCTATGCCACTCCCCATGATTCCGGATCCAATTACGGCAACCTTGTTAATATGCCTTTTCATGTGCTGGTAAGTAATTAGTTATGAGTTGATATTGTATATACCTTTTTTTCCGCAATCAGCTTGTTGATCAGCTCCACGGTCTTAAAAAAACCGTCCAGATCGCTTTTGCCCACATGCTCCCGGACCACTTCGTTGAACCGCAGTACCACATCCTTGGAATCCTTTCGTTTTTCCAGGCCCAAGGGCGTCAGGTGGATCAGGACCCCCCTTCCGTCATTGGGATTGGGCTTTCGTTGGATGTATCCCTTTCCCTCCAGGTTCTTCAAGATCCTGGACAGGCTGGTGGCCTCCATGCCCATTTTGGGTCCCAATGCGGTACTCGGCGTTCCCCCTTTTGGGTCAATGCTGAGCAGGGTAAAGCCGATGGCCATGGTAAGACCATAGTTCTTGGCTTCTTCATTGTACATTTTTATGACGGTCTGCCAAGTGGCCCTCAGCGCATAATCAATGGTCATCTCTTTCATGGGACGGCTTTGCTAATTTCAAATATAGTAAAATATATTATGCATGCATAATATATTTGTGTTAAGAAATGCGGTTTTTATCGATGGAAATTCCACTGACTTCCATGCGGACGGGTCCGGCCCATGGGAATATGGGCACGAAAGGCAATATCAAAAGGAAATTAGGGAATCGCTGAGGGCGACCCATCAATGGCCGTAGATGTCATTGTACAGGTCCAGGTACTTCTCCTTGACGATTTTTCGTTTCAATTTCAGGGTAGGGGTAAGGTGTCCTTCCTCCACGCTCCATACATCGGGGGTGAGGCGGAACTGTTTTACCTTTTCCCATTTGGCAAAATCCTGATTGGCCAGATCCACTTCCTCCTGCATTCTTTCGATTACCCTTGGATTCTTGACAATCTCTGCAGGGCCGTTCAGGTCGATCTTGTGGCGTTTGGCCCAGGACCTTACAAAGTCAAAATTGGGTTGAATCAAGGCGGCGGGCATTTTTTCGCCTTCTCCAACCACCATGATCTGTTCGATAAATCGGGATTGTTTGAAGCGGTTTTCCAGGAGTTGGGGGGCGACGTACTTCCCTCCCGAGGTCTTGAAGATTTCCTTTTTTCGATCGGTGATCTTCAAAAAGCCCTCGGAATCGATTTCCCCGATGTCCCCGGTATGGAAAAAACCCCCACTCATCACTTCGGCCGTTCTTTCGGCATCCTTATAATAGCCCATCATGATATTGGGACCCTTGCAGAGGATCTCCCCATCCGGGGCGATCTTTACCTCGAGTCCGTCCAGGATCTTTCCGACGGTCCCTATTTTCCAGCCCCTGTTCCGCTCTTGGTTCACCGCGATCACCGGGGAGGTTTCCGTAAGGCCATAGCCTTCCATGACCGGCATCCCTGCCGCGGCAAATATCTTGGCCAATCGGGGCTGTAGGGCCGCACTTCCGGACACCATTGTGGAGAGTCTGCCCCCAAGGCCTTCCCTCCATTTGCTGAAAATCAATTTTCGGGCGATGGCCAATTGTTTTTCGTACAACCAGCCGTTCTTGCCATAGGGCTCATATTTCAAGCCGAGTTCCACGGCCCAAAAGAACAGCTTTTTTTTGATCCCTTTGAGTTGGCTGCCCTTGCCAATGATCGCCTCGTAGACCTTTTCCAACAAACGGGGGACCACGGTCATCACATCGGGACGGACCTCCTTCACATTGTCGCTGATCTTGTCCATGCCCTCCGCAAAATGGATGTTGATCCCGGAATATTGATAGAGGTATAGGACCATACGTTCAAAAATATGGCAGATGGGAAGAAAGCTCAGGGCGGTCGCCCCTGCGTCAAAGGGGACCCTGCCGTTGCTGGCAAGGACATTGGACACTATATTGTGGTGGGAGAGCATGACCCCCTTGGGCTTTCCGGTGGTCCCGGAGGTATAGATCAGGGTGGCCAGGTCCTCCGGTTTTACGGCGTCCATCAACTGCTCCACCTGTTCCTGATTGGAGGGGTCTTTTCCCAATTCCAAAAGTTCCTCCCAGTTTTTGGCCCGTTCCAAGCTGTCGAAAGAATATACCTCCTTTAGAAATTTGAGTTTCGAACGTACCGCCAATACCTTGTCGAGGACCTCATCACAGGAAACAAAACAATATTTGGACTCGGAGTGGTTTAGGATATATTCATAGTCATCTTCCGAAATGGTGGGGTAAATGGGTACGTTCTGTGCCCCGATCTGGAGGATCCCGATATCCATGATGTTCCATTCCGTGCGGTTGGTCATGGAAATCACCGCAATCTTGTCATTGACCCCGACCCCCAAGCGCAACAGGGCCCTGCTCACGGCATTGGCCTTCTCCAAGTATTCTTGGGTGGAGGTCGCCACCCAGGTTCCGTCGTATTTGGTCACCAGGGATTTTTCGAGCGGACTGTTTTTCAATTGGTAGTAGGGAAAATCAAAGAGGCGGCTAATATTCTGCATTGTTGGCTTGTATAAAGTAGATGCAAAATAGTCAAAGGAAACCGGATTTTAAAACGATGGTTTCAAAATGGGGCACAATTCCTTGAAGAATTTTTTGGAATCCATAGATCCGGACCCTGGGAAGGGGTCCGGTTCTTTTCGAGATCCCGGCCCAGAAAAGGGGAAGGGGGCCCTATGTCCCTACTTCCCTTGATCCCGGCCTTCCAACCATTCCCTTGCATTGACAAAGGCCTGCAGCCATGGAGAGACCTCATCGGCCCGTTCTTTGGGGTAATGGGCCCAGTTCCAGGGGAAGGTGGACCGCTCGATATGGGGCATTGTCGCCAAATGCCTTCCCGTCCTGTCACAGAGCATGGCCGTATTGTAATCGCTTCCATTGGGGTTGGCCGGATAGGAGTCATAGCCGTATTTGGCGACGATATGATATTGGTCCTCCGCCATGGGAAGCCTGTACTTGCCCTCTCCGTGGCTGATCCAAACCCCCAGGGTGCTTCCCGCCAGGGAGGACAGCATCACGGAATTGTTCTTTAGGATCTTTACCGAGGTAAAATTGCTCTCGTGCTTGTTGGAATCATTGTAGGTCAACTTGCCGTGCACGGAATGCTCCGGATTGATCAGGTCCAATTCCATGAACAATTGGGCCCCGTTGCAGATTCCCACCGATAGCGTATCGGGTCGGGCAAAGAAATCGGCAATGGCCTTATTGGCCCGTTCGTTGTATTTTATGGCCCCGGCCCATCCTTTGGCACTTCCCAGGACATCGGAATTTGAAAAACCGCCCACTGCCCCGATGAATTGGATGTCCTCCAAGGTTTCCCTACCGCTGATCAAATCGGTCATATGGACGTCCTTGACATCAAAGCCCGCCAGGTACATCGCATTGGCCATCTCGCGTTCCGAATTGCTTCCCTTTTCCCTTAAGATGGCGGCCTTGGGCCGCTTGGATTTTGGCAGAAGGGGCATTTTACCCGTAAAGTCCTTGGGAAAATCATAGATCAGGGGCTGGTCCTTATAATTTTCAAAGCGATCTTTTGCCAAGCCCTTGGCAGTTTGCTTGCTGTCCAGCAGATAGGAAGTCTTCTGCCAGGTGTCCCGAAGCGAGGAAAGGTTCAATCCAATTTCCACCCCCTGGTTTTTGATTTCCAGGATGTTTGTGGAACTCGGCCTTCCTATGCGTACGCAGTCGATTCCCAAGGCTTCCAGTCGATCTGCCACCGAGCCATCCTTGGCCTGCAGGACCAGTCCGCAGTTTTCCGCGAACAGGAGTTTGATGATGTCGGCTTCCCCTATAGGGGTCAAATCCAATTCAGCGCTCAGGTCGTTGTCCGCAAAACACATTTCCAGCAAGGTGGTGATCAGGCCTCCGGAGGCCACATCGTGGCCTGCCAGGATCTTTCCTTCCTTGATCAGTTCCTGAAGGCCGTTGAATACGGTCTTAAAGTATTCGGCATCCAAGATCGAAGGGGCCTGGTCCCCTATGCCGTTCAATATCTGTGCAAAGGAGGAACCGCCCAATTTATGGCCGTCCCTTGAGAGGTTGATGTACAGGATATCCCCACCATCCCCTTGCAGTACGGGTTCCACCACTTTGGTGATGTCATCGCAATGGGCCGCTGCCGAAACGATCACGGTGCCCGGGGACAAGACCTCGCCCTGGGGGTATTTCTGTTTCATGGAAAGGGAATCCTTCCCGGTGGGCACATTGATGCCCAGGGCCACCACAAAATCCGAAAGGGCCTCCACGGCCTGGTACAGCCGGGCATCCTCCCCTTCATTCTTACAGGGCCACATCCAGTTTGCCGAAAGGGACACCGATTTGAGGCCTTCCTCCAAAGGGGCCCATACCAGATTGCTTAGGGCTTCCCCGACGCTGTTCCTGCTCCCGGCCACCGGATCGATCAAACCGGAAATGGGGGAATGGCCCAAGCTGGTGGCGATCCCGTGTTTTCCCTTGAAATCCAGGGCCATTACCCCGCAATTGTTCAGGGGCAACTGCAAGGGTCCGGCGCATTGTTGTTTGGCCACCCGGCCTCCCACACAGCGGTCCACCTTGTTGGTCAGCCAGTCCTTGGAGCCCACGGCCTCCAATTGCAGGAGTTGTTCGAGATATTCGTGGAAATGTTCCAGGGAATACTCCAGGGGGGGGTAGGTGCGATCTACCCTATTGTCCTCCATGATGGTCTTGGGGGAACTCCCGAACATGTCCGAAAGTTCCAGGTCCATGGGGGTTTCCCCACTGGACTTGGAGGTAAAGGTGAACCTCTGGTCCCCGGTGACCCTGCCGACCTGATGGAGGGGGGAACGTTCCCGCTCGGCCACGCGCTTGAGCAGGTCCAGATCCTTTTCCCCGATCACAAGGCCCATTCGTTCCTGGGATTCGTTTCCGATCAGTTCCTTTTTGGAAAGGGTGGGGTCCCCCACTGGGAGTTTGTCCGTATCTATGGTCCCCCCACATTCCTCGACCAGCTCGGAGAGGCAGTTCAAATGTCCCCCGGCCCCGTGGTCGTGGATGGAGACTATGGGATTGTCATGGCTTTCCAATAATCCGCGCACGGCATTGGCCGCCCTTTTTTGCATTTCAGGGTTGGAACGTTGTACCGCATTGAGTTCGATGGCAGTGCTGAAATTTCCGGTATCCGCACTGGAAACCGCGGCTCCACCCATTCCGATACGGTAGTTGTCACCACCCAGTACCACTATGCTGTCCCCGGTTTTTGGGACGTCCTTCAAGGCTTGGTCCGCCTTGCCGTATCCAATGCCCCCGGCCAACATGATCACCTTGTCAAAGCCCAAATCCCTCTGTTCTTCCCGATGTTCAAAGGTCAGCACCGAACCTGAGATCAAGGGCTGGCCGAATTTGTTTCCGAAGTCGGACGCCCCGTTTGACGCTTTGATGAGGATATCCATCGGCGTTTGGTAAAGCCAATCGCGCTCATCCATCCCCTGTTCCCAGGGGCGG
>CALDPL010000167.1 GCA_937911965.1 uncultured Allomuricauda sp.
TGGGAAGTATGTCCATTATGGGGAACAGAAGTAAGGGCAGCAGGGAGGTCACGGAGATGGATACCGCCTCCAAGATCCACCAGATCAGAATCCATGAGGTCACCGCGATCACGGCGTCCCCCTTGGGGGAAAGCATTTCGAAGGGCAGGTTGGACAATATCAAAAAAACGATTGGCCCTGCAAACAGCCCGATTTTTCTAGTCAGTTCCATATGGGAATCTAAACTATGTTTTTTTTTGATACCCAAAAAAAGAATTTGGCCCCTACAGCAGGCGGACCTGAAGCCCTTGGTCGGTCTTTTCCACCTGTAAAATGTCGTTTTTGGTGAGGTCCTTGACGGCCCTGTCCCATTTTTTGCCGCTGAGTCCCGCTTTTTCCCTGAGTTCGGCCAGGGGCATTTCGCCTTGGGGTGTGAGCAACCCCACTAGGAGTTTCTCCTCTTGGCTGAGTTCCAATTTTTTCTTTTCAGGGCGCATTTGTGGAAAGAACAGTACCTCCTGAATGGACGAATTGTCGGTCAAAAGCATCACCAGGCGGTCTATGCCGATTCCGATTCCGGAAGTGGGCGGCATGCCATACTCCAGGGCCCGGAGAAAATCCTGATCGATGAACATGGCCTCGTCATCGCCTTTCTCCGAGAGCCGGAGCTGCTCCTCAAAACGTTCCCTTTGGTCAATGGGGTCGTTGAGCTCGGAATAGGCATTGGCCAGTTCCTTGCCGTTGACCATAAGCTCGAAGCGCTCCGTCAACTTGGGGTTGTTCCGGTGTTCCTTGGTCAAGGGGCTCATTTCCTTGGGATAATCGATGATGAAGGTGGGCTGGATGTAATGGTGTTCGCAGCACTCCCCAAAAATTTCGTCGATCAATTTGCCCACTCCCATGGTATCGTCTATTTCGATTCCCAGGGACCTGGCGACCTCCCGAAGCCCTTCCTCCCCCAAATCGGAAACATCATGCCCGGTATGGGTCTCAATGGCCTCAAGGATGGGGACCCTGGGGTAGGGGGCCTTGAACTCGATTTCGTGCTCCCCGACCCGTACCTTGGTTCCACCGGTAGTGTCCATGGCCACTTTTTCGAGCAATTCCTCCGTAGTGTCCATCATCCAATTATAGTCCTTATAGGCCACATAGAGTTCCATTACGGTAAATTCCGGATTGTGGGTCCGGTCCATGCCCTCATTGCGAAAATCCTTGGAAAATTCATAGACCCCGTCAAATCCACCGACGATCAGCCGCTTTAAATAGAGTTCATTGGCAATGCGCAGGTAGAGCGGAATGTTCAGGGCATTGTGGTGGGTCAAAAAGGGACGTGCCGCCGCTCCTCCCGGGATGGGCTGGAGTATGGGGGTCTCCACCTCCAGATAGCCCCGACGGTTGTAAAACTCGCGGATGCTGTTGGTGATCTTGGTCCTTTTGATGAAGGTATCCTTTACCGCAGGGTTCACGATCAGGTCCACATAGCGTTGTCGGTAGCGCTGTTCGGGATCGTTGAACTCGTCGTAAGTCTTTCCGTCGGCATCCACCTTGGGAAGGGGCAACGGTTTGAGGGCCTTGCTCAAGAGGGTGAATTCCCGGACCATGACGGTCCGTTCCCCGACCTGGGTGGTGAAGAGTTCCCCCCGGACCCCTATGATGTCCCCGATGTCGAGCAGTTTTTTATAGACTTCGTTGTACAGGGTCTTGTCTTCCCCGGGACAGATCTCATCCCGGTTGAAATAGACCTGGATGCGGCCGGTGCTGTCCTGGATTTCGGCAAAGGATGCCTTGCCCTGGATCCTACGGGACATCAACCTACCGGAAATCACCACCTTCCTCCCTTGCTCAAAATCCTCCTTGATGCCCCTGGCGGTGGCATCCACCGGATACAGTTCCGCGGGATATGGGTCGATGCCCATATCGCGTAATTTGGCCAATTTTTCCCTTCGTACGATCTCTTGTTCCGATAATTGCATAGTACAGTCAAAAAGTAATTGGCAAAATTACACTTTTGTGCCCAATTCCCTGCCCCCTCCCGGTTTAATGTAGGATGTGGGACCGAGGTCGGCTCCCAAAAACCGCCTATCGGGGGGATATAGGGGAATCTTCCTTGGAATCGATGTAACAAAACCCCTTTTTTGGCGACCTATATCCTGCGTACAAAAATGTTGCACATGAGTTTCTGGAGGGTATTGCTGGCCATTTTGTTTCCACCCCTTTCCGTTATTGGAAAAGGTTGTGGGTCTTTTCTGATTGTGTTACTTTTGACCCTTTGTGGCTGGGTGCCCGGAGTCATTGGGGCCTTGGTCATTTTGAACAGATCCATATAACTGACCACAATTTATGAAAAAACCCCAGATCTTCCTTTGGGCCCTCATTTTGGGCCTGATGGCATCGTGTAACCTTACCGAGGAAATCCATCTCAGGGAAGACGGCTCCGGAAAGATATCCATCCATATGGACGGCTCCCAATTTATGGAACTTGGGGCGGAAGAAATCGCCAAAAATGGAGAGAGGGCCGTGGACTCCATTATTGCCTTCAAGGATTTCCTGCAAGGGCACAAAGACAGTTTGGCCCAATTGTCCGCCACAGAACAGGCCCGGTTGAAACGCTTGGAGCCCTTTTCCCTTCGCATGGCCATGGACCCGGAAAAAAAGCAGATGTTCTTTGACCTGTTCCGGGATTTCAAACAGGTCGGTGAAGTCAACAATGCGTTCAATACCTTCCAGGATGCCAGTACTTTTGGACCCTCGGCATCCCCGGATGGCTCCGCCCTGAGTCCCGACCAGGCCACCGAAGTCAGCTATACCTTTGGAAAAAACAATTTTAAACGGAGCGTCAGAATTGTGGACAGTCTGTTGTTCCAAAAGGGAGTGGACAGTCTGCAGGGGGCCGAAATGTTCCTTTCCGGATCGACATATACCCTAAAGTACCATTTCCCAAGACGGGTGAAATCCACGACCTTGGAAGGGGCCACCTTCAGTGCCGACGGGAGGACCCTGAACTATGAGATCGGGCTGTTGGTCTGGATGAAGGACCCCTCCCTTTTAGATCTGGAAGTGGTGTTGGAAGACTAGTTTCCCAAATCCGGTTCGTATCTTTGTACCATGAACCGAAACGTCCATTTACAGGATCTGGGCCATAGGGACTATAAGGAAAGCTGGGACTATCAGGAATCCCTCTTCAAATCCATTGTGGACACCAAGATTTCCAATAGGAGGGAAGGCACCTCTTTGGAGACCCCCAATCATTTTTTGCTGGTGGAACACCCCCATGTCTATACCTTGGGCAAGAGTGGGGATATGGGCAATCTGTTGGTGGACGAAAAGATCTTGGAACAAAAAGGGGCCAAATTCTATAGGATAAACCGGGGAGGGGACATCACCTATCACGGACCGGGGCAGGTCGTGGGCTATCCCATCCTCGACCTGGAAAACTTTTTTACCGACATCCATAAATACCTGCGACTTTTGGAGGAGATGGTCATCCTGACCCTGGCCGAATACGGGCTGAAGGGAGAACGCTCCCAAGGGGAGACCGGGGTCTGGTTGGATGTGGGCGGTCCCTTTGCCCGTAAGATCTGTGCCATGGGAGTCCGGGCCAGCCGTTGGGTCACCATGCACGGTTTTGCCCTGAACGTAAACAGCGATCTGGGCTATTTTGACCTGATGATTCCCTGTGGGATCCGGGGGAAGGGGGTTACTTCCCTCAATGTGGAACTCGGCCGTGACAAGGTGGATATCGAAGAGGTGAAAGAGAAACTCCTCAAGCACTTTGCGGTGCTCTTCGATGCAACGATCCTAAATGGAAAGATCGGAGGTTGACCCCGGTCCCGGCTCCATTGGTTTACATTATTTTTTGAATTCGGTCAGCTGCATACTGGACATCAGTTTTCCATCCTTGTTGTAGGATTCCTGTTTTACCATGCCCACTCCCTCGGCCAACCAGGTACGGGAGGGGAGGGTCTGGGTGCCCATCATCATCTTGGTCCGGGTCTCGGCATAGACCACAAAGCAATCGAAGGTGCCCGCAGGGGTGGTCAGCTTCTCCTTTTTCTCAACCTTTCGGTTTAGGGTCTCCACATTCATGTTCATGTTCAATGCCCCTGACAATTTCATTTTGATCTCAACCTTTCCATTGGGCAGTTCCTGGCCCACGGACAGTGCGTTGGGAAACTCCAGGTCCTCTCCGCTGATTTCCATTTCCCCCTGTCCCATCCGGGTCAACATCTGTTCGTTGAGTAGGGATTTGAAATCGACCTTTACCGCATCGCCCTCACAACTGATCCCATAGCTCGAGGAATGGGTGTTCCCTTTTAGGTTGGAGATTTCCATCTCTATGGTGGCTGTCACCTTATCCCCTGCAGTGGCGACCTCGGCGACCCGGTAGGTCAGCTGAGATTCTTCCTTTCCCTTTTTGTCGTAATTGGTATATTTCAAGGAACTGCCCTCGGCCATAGTGTAGTATTTGCTACAGGATGATTGGGCCAAGGAAAATTGTGCCGCAAAAACAAGGGAGGCCAAAAGAATAAAATTGTTTTTCATGTTTTGACAATGGATCATGGTTTGTAATGGTTTAAATTTTTATGAATTCCACCCTTCGGTTTTGGGACTTGCCCAAGGTCGTGGCGTTGTCCTTTAGGGGCATTGATTCTCCTTTGCCTTCGGTTTCCAATCGCAGCTCAGAAACCCCATAAATTGAGGTCAGGGCACTTTTTACGGCCTCTGCCCGCTCCTTGGAGAGCAGCAGGTTGGATTCGTCGGACCCATCGGAGTCGGTATGGCCGACGATCTTCAATTTGGAGGTTTTGTCCTGGGCCAGGACCTGGGAAACCTGACGGATGATGCCCATGGACTCCGGAAGGATTTCCGCCGATCCCGATCCGAATAAAATGCCGTTGGTGGATATTTTTCCATCGGAGATCAATTTGCGACGCAGGTCTTCGCCCCCTTGGTTTATTCTGAGGTTGGTGATCAACAGGCGCTCCCCATCTTTTTCATTGTCCATGCCATCCACCTTAAATTTAAGGTTTTCGATCTTTTCGGGTTTTACGATAAACTGCGGAAGGTCGTAGATTTTGTGCTCGTTGAGCCAAAGCCGGAACCGGTTCCCGTTCACGGCCAATGAAACATGGACCACATCCCTATAAAGGGACCAAAGGTCCCGGCTCACCGAATTGTTTATGGGGTCGGGATCGTCATAAAAATTATTGTCCGCACGTATCCCCATGTCGATATTCTGGCTGAAAAACAATCGGGCCAGGGCATGGTCCCCGTGCTTTCCAAGATTGGGGGTTTCACTGAGCAAAATATCCAGTTTGGCCGTGGAAGTGGTGGCCTTTGACACGTTGGTCACCAACAGGTCGAACTCAATGGTGTAGTCCATGGGCAGTTCCGTGTCCAAATACGGCAAGGTCAGACTTCCATTGTTGATGGCATACCATTTGTCAATGCCGTCCTCCAATTGGACCACTTCCCCAGAACCGTTGGTGTTCCAGTTTGAGGGCAGGTCCCCGATGAACTCCTGGGAGAAATCCTCGTAAAGGAGGGGGGTCTCCCCGGGAACAAAGTCGAACTTGCTGTAAACGGCCAAGGTCTTTTGTCCGGTGGTTTCCGGATCTGTGGCAGTTGTTGGTTCACCCCCTTGATCCGGAGCATCCTGGTGGGCCGTGGGTCCCTGGGATGCGGAAGGCTGCTGTTCATTATTAGACCCTGGTTCAAGGACCTTGTCAAGGGCCTGGTCCGTCTTTTTGGAGGCTTCCCGGTCCACCCGTCCCTCAATGGTCCGTTCCGCGGCCTGTTCGGCCTTTTTTGCCAGTTTTTTGAGAAATTGCGCATTCATGCCCGTTCCCATAAATAGTGCGAGTAGCAAACAGGGTAGGAGTTTGTTTGTGGTTTTCATATTTCAAGTGTTGATTTTTGCTGTTTTTTTGGGGTGGTCCACCTTCCAAGGAGACAAATATATCCATTGGCCATTGTGTTCAAGGTTCATTTCGATCGCCCCACCTTAATTGTTTATGCCGACAAAAGGGAAAAGTAAACATTTGAATCCAATTCGGTCCCGGAATATCCATGGATTGTCCCAAAGTGTGTATGGATTGCAACAGAACGACTCAATTCATCCTATAAACGATCAAGGAATTGTCGCGGTCCTTGGCCACGAGTTCCAGCTTTTTGTCATTGTCCATATCGACAAGGTCGATCAGGGAGCTACCAAAGACCGGGAATCCGGGGATGGGTTCCGCTTGGCTGTCATAGAGGTGAATTCTGCGGTTCTGGATGTCGGTCACCCCGACGTAGATCTTGTCATTGATATAGAAAATCTTGGGCTTGGAATAGACCCCGAGTTCCAATTCCACCTTTTTCCCCTTTATGCTCAGGATGTTGTCATCCATCAGCACCAGGGTGTTGGCCGTGGCGTACATCCCGTGGTCCTCGTTCAGGTTAAAATTGGTGGCGGTCAATTTGCCCCGGGCATCGATTTGATGGAGTACCCCGCCCTTGTTGGTCATGGAAATCTTGTCCCGGTACAGGAACATCCCATTGTTGGAAAAATCTATCCTTTCGGGAACCTTGATCCGATCGCTTCCGACCCGGTGCAGGATTTTCAAGGTTTTATCCTCCAATCTAAAGACCAGGAAATCCTTGTTGTCCACCCTAAAATGTTCCGGGGCACCGAATATATTGCTCGGGGCCTCGGTAAAGGTAAAGCCCGACACGATCTGTGCCCGGTTGTCGTACATGAACACCTTCTTCCCCTGGGTCACCA
>CALDPL010000168.1 GCA_937911965.1 uncultured Allomuricauda sp.
TTGTTTCCCTATCCTTGGGCCGATATCGATAGTTTATGCCCGCAAAGGAACCAAAGGCCTGCTGCAGGGCTTCCCTATAGGCCGCATCGTATTCCTTGGTCTTGCTCTTTCCCTCCCTTGTGGTAAAGACTTCCTGATTCTGGCAGTTCTTAAAACCCAGTTTCAGTTTAGTGGTGAACATGGAAGAGTCGTCCAAAATATTGGCCATTAGCCCCAGGCATCTGTTTTCGGCCAAATCCGGGGGAAGGGCGTCATCGTACACCGCTGTGAGACCATATTCGGTGAGGTAGTGCTTGACCAAGGTACTGGTCTGGTACTGATTCTCCGATTTGAAGGCATCGAATTTTTTGGGGACGATGACGTACTTGTACTCGTCCAACTGTGCTTGGGCCGAAAGGCCCATGGCCATAATCAATATATAGGTCAATCCTTTTTTCATATAATGCTGTACTTCAATTACCGTTCCAAGATAAGATATTAATTCCAAAATGTAAAGAAGCATAATGGCTATCCGCAATATTCGAATAGCCTAAAAGATTGTCTCCCAATACATAAAGATTTATGGGACCGGCCTGCAGATTCAGACCTAGGCCCAGATTGGTCCATGAATATTTATCGATGGTATAGCTGCCCCTTAGAGAAAGTACCCTCCCCAGCCTTTTTTGGTAGAAAGCGGTAAGGGCGGCCTGAATTCCCCTGGGTCGTTTCATAAGGAACAATTGTCCTCCCAAGCTATTTCGGTAATATTCCCTCATGGGCCGACGTCCGGGTCTGATGTCACAGTCACAATCGAACAGGCCCCCTTTGGGCTCACCATAGTCATAACGAATGGACCCATAAGCTTTTAGGGGTCGAAATGATAAATAACTTGATGAGTTCTCCCCATAGGGCATGGCCTCCTCGATTTCATCGATCAGTTTCCTCCACAAATCATTGTCCACTTGGTCGATGTCCTCCGGGAGGAAGACGCTGATCCCTTCCGTGCTGGTGCGCCCCCGAAAGCTATAGTTCCAAACATCGCCTGAATTGTATATAAAGCCCAGGTCCAGGATACTTCCGGTAATGCTGGTCTGAGGGTTCAGTTGATAGGTGAAACCGGCATCCAGGCCAAGGCCCAGGTTACCCCCCAGCAATACCCTTTTGGTGAAAAGGTCCACCAGGTCCTCCCTTCGGCTGCCCGAAGTCTCATCATCCGCAGTTTCATAAAATTCCTGGATCCCGGAGGTCTGTAACACCATATCGGCCTCGAGGATGGTCCTGTAAATGTTGTCCAGCCCCTGTACGGTCCTGAAGGAACCGGAATTCCCAAGGGATTGGAATTGGAAAATACTGGAATACAGCTTTACCCTGGCCCCAATGGTAAGTTCCCGATCCACCTTTCTATTGATTCCAAAATGGAACACATTGACCATATCGCCCCTCAACTTAAGGTCCCCCAAATCAAAGGCCCTGCCGATATTATCCCCTCCATTGCCCTCGTAGGCCAGTTCGGCCAAGTCCTTGGGCCAATAGGATATAATGTCAAATTCCCCGTACATCCCAAAGGAATAATAGTCGTCAGGCCTGTTTCGCCCCCGAAAACCCACATTGAACCCCTCGATCTGACTGGTGGAACCAAAGTCATCCTTTCTCCCCATGGCCTGTATGGCCCGCTCCCGGACCTTGGTGGTAAAATCCACCCCATCATTGGCAAAAAGGTCGTTGACCGTTACCCCTGAGGTGTAGGCTTGGAAGTACAGCCCGGAGAGCACTGGAATCCCCGCATGCCAATTCTGGCTGACCTTCATTCCGGGATTGAGCATCAAGGACTGCGGAACCTCCTGGAAATCGTACAACAATTGCCGGTTCTGGGCATTGATCCCAACGGTCCAAAAAACAATAAGGACCAGGAGTTTTGGGAAGCCCCTCATTGCAACTGTACTAAAAATTCCCCGGCAACCTTCACCACCACTTTGGGATCGGGCTCGGCGGAAACGGAGCTGGAATCCCCAAGGTTGCTCCCGACGAGCCTCAAATCCGAGGTGTTGGTGAGCATGGAAAGGGGCAAGCCTCCGGGACCATAGACCACCTCCCGGGTCAGGGTCCCGGAGGGATGGGCCCCTATTTCAAAGAATTCACCGTAAATTCGATTTCCACCTTCGTCCAGAAATTCGATTTCCAGGGTCAGGGCTTTGGAAGTGGTGTTCGTCAATTCGTAGATAATCTCCCCCTCCAAGAGCCTGTCCTCCATAAAATCCTTGTTGAAGGCTTCAAAATTGGTCAATTTCGAATAGAAGACATCCCCATTGGAGGCCCCTGTGGCATTGATGGTGTCTTCGTCGGATTCGAAGTAAAGGATTCCCGAAGCCGCTCTCGGGTTGATGTTCAGGTCATCGACCTGTCCAAAATCCTGTTCCTCCATACAGGAGGTACAACATAGTAGCAGTGTGGGTACCCAAAGGCGCAAAAAAAAGCTTTTCATGATCAAAGACAGTTTTGGTTGCACTTGGTCAGGGGGTTGGCACTCTAGGATATAACTCTAAATTAAGCTTTTTATTTCAATTAGGTCGTGGATGATCGTGCAGATGTCATGCCCGTCTTCCCCATTGGAATTAAAATGAATTGCCTGCATGCCCATTTGTCTCGCCCCGAGGATATCGGCCTGAAGATTATCCCCCACCATCAGACTGCGCCTGGGATCTGCCTTGGCCATTTCCAAGGCCATTTGAAAAATCCGAGGATCCGGTTTTTTGGCCCCGGCCATCTCCGAATTGACCAGGATATCAAAATACCGTTCAATTCCACTGCCCTTGAGTTTGCGGGATTGCACTTCCTGAAAGCCATTGGTAATGATGTGCAAATTGTATTTGGGTTTAAGGTATTCCAAGACCTCCAAAGTGTTTGGCAACAAATGGGCATGAAGGGGAAGTTGTTCTATATACTCGTGGGACAAGCGATGGATAAGGCCATCCCCGACTTCCATGTTCAAGGCGTCAAAGGTACGCTTGAGCCGTTGGTACCGGAGTTCTTCCTGTCCAATTTCCTGCTCCCTGTACCGCTTCCACATCTCAAAATTGATTGGGGAATAGATGGCCAAAAAAGCATCGAGCTCCACCATGACCCGGTTTCTTTCCAGGATTTTTTCAAACGCGAGGGCCGAATTTGTTTCAAAATCCCAGAGGGTATGGTCGAGATCAAAAAAGACATCGGTCAGGCCCTTATACATGATAGCGTTTGATCAGGGTTTGATAGAGATCCATCCAATCGATGGCCTGCTTGCCTCCCAAGAGTTCGTTGGAGAACACCATAGTGAAATCCCCCTTTACCCGTTTCACCGATCTGTAGGCCCCATCCAATTTCTCAAAGACCTCCTCCTTGTCCCTGCATTTGAGCAAAGCATAATCGAACACCACAAAGGGATGGACCCTTAGGGGCTGCTTCAACTCCATATTGATGTCGTAAAAATAAAAAGGGGTGCAGGTCCCCGCCCGAAACCCGATTTCATGGGTATATCCCATTGAAAAGTCATCGGTGAATTCTGTCTCGACCAGATTTCGGTATGTGGCAGGTACATTTACCCTATTGTACCTCAGCCTGGCAAATTTTATCGGGCGGTTGATCAGGTTCCCCAATTGCCTTTTCTCCTCCTTCAGAACCTCTTTGTTCGTGGAGGAGAGAAAGGAAGTGCTCAGGGAAACCACGCTGTAGTCCGCCACCGATTTTATCAGATACCTGAACTTGTTGTTATAGATCGAAACATTTTTGTCATGGGCGGAATGCTTGGCGAACTGAAAGAAGAACATACTTCTTATGGGTACCCCCTTGTGAATTTCCACCAATGCGTCAAAATTGTCAAAGGGATCCCGTTTCAAACCCAACAACACTGAGAAACGGGTCGCGATGTTCTTGAACTTAAGGTTTCCAAGGTCCAACAAAAATCCCCCAACGGTCCTGGCAAAACCCCTTCTGGCATATGCGTGGGAGGTGGTTACATTTACGATGGAAGTAAAACGATAATTTCTTTCCCTTTGCTTTAGATCCGGAAACCGTTGCTTTAGGGACTCCAACATCCTCTGGGCCCAAAGGTCAACTACCGGAATCCCCAAAAAATCGTGTTTGTAGGCCAAGCTCTCCTTAGCGGGAAACCGTCCCACGCCATCCTTTACGTGGGGCAGATATTCCTCGTACCGGCTCAACAGCAGGAAACTTGCGGAGAAAATATCAAAGGGCAGGGAGCTTTTTTCCCCGGCCGAAAAGAAACCGGGAAGCCCGTCCCAATCCACTACCCTGACCTCCACATCATTGATTCCCTGTTCAAAGAGCAGGTCATTGCAACGTATAAAAAACTCATTCTGCAAGGGCTGTTTGGAGTAGGTCATCTTAGGCCCGTGATGTTTGATGAAATCCTCCACCTTGGTGGTAAAACCAATCTCAATGCCCAATATGTTTTCAAACAGTTGCTTGCAAATATAGGTAAGGCGATTTGTGATCTTGTGGGTGAATATCAATAACATGGTCCGGGTTCAACTATATTAGTCCCTCATCGGAAAAACTGAAATAACGGTCTTGTGCCACGATTATATGGTCCAGAATTTTGATATCCAGGGCATGGGCCGCGTCTTTGAGCTTTGAGGTGATCTGTTTGTCCGCTGTGCTTGGTTTGATTGTCCCCGATGGATGGTTGTGCGCCAATATCATTCCAACGGCCCCCATTTCCAGGGCAGCCTTAAAAACCAACCTCACATCCACCATGGTCCCGGTAATGCCCCCTTTGCTCAATTGTGCTTTGTGGATGACCTTATTGGAGTTGTTCAGGTAGAGGATCCAAAATTCCTCATGGGGCAACTCCCCGATCAGCGGGAAGAGAATTTCATAGGCCGCCCTACTGCTGGATACCTGATTGAGTTTTTGTGGCCCCCCCTCTCTTCTGCGCCTCCCTATTTCCAGTGCGGCCACGATGCTCACCGATTTGGCCTCCCCAATGCCTTTGAATCGTTTCAATTGGTTTACCGAAAATTTGCCCAGAGAATTCAAATTGTTGTCCGCCATGGCCAAAATTCGTTTGGCGAGTTCAACGGCACTTTCATTTTGACTGCCGGAACGGATCAAAATTGCGATCAACTCCGCATCCGACAGGGCCAAACTTCCTTTCTGAATCAACTTTTCCCTGGGCTTGTCATCAATGGCCCAGTTTTTAATGGATAAGGAAGCTGATTTTTCTTGCATGCCATAAATATAGAACATTATTTAATGTATTTTTAGCTAAAACGACCCAAATGAAGTCTTTGTTCGATCGCCAAACCAGAGATGAAATCCTTGAACGCATGGATAATTTGACGGATTCCAGTAGGGCATTATGGGGCCGGATGAAGGTCGGTCAGATGCTTCACCACTGTCAATTCCCTTTGGAGGTGGCTTTGGGAAACCACCAGCGGTTGAAAGTCCCGAACCCCTTTTTAAGGCTGCTCATGAAGGGATACAAAAAGAATCTGTACAACGATCCCGACTTTGCTAAAAATTATGAAAGTGACAAAAG
>CALDPL010000169.1 GCA_937911965.1 uncultured Allomuricauda sp.
GATGACCGGGGTGGCCATATGGTTTGTTTTGGGAAAGACCATGCCGGGCGCGGGCATTGGCCTAATGGCTTCCCTGTTGTTGGCATCAACCATGTCCTCCACCGATTCGGCCTCTGTATTCTCCATTTTGAGATCGAAGGGGCTGCTGTTGAAGAACAACCTTAAACCCATGCTGGAGCTTGAAAGTGGAAGCAACGACCCGATGGCCTATGTGCTCACCATAACATTGATCGCCATTGTAGGTTCGGACACCGAACCCGATTATCTCATGGCGGCATTGAACCTTTTTATGCAATTGGCCATTGGGGGAATTTCGGGCTATTTCTTGGGAAAAGTGGCTGTCTTCACCATCAACCGACTGGATATTGACAACAGGTCCCTTTATCCGATACTGGTCTTTACCTTCTGTATCTTTATTTTTTCCTTTACGTATTTTGTAAAGGGTAATGGATTCCTTGCGGTCTATGTCGGGGGATTGGTCATAGGAAATTCCCGTTTCGTCCATAAACGCTCCGCCCTGAACTTCTTTGACGGAATGGCATGGATGAGTCAATTGCTCATGTTCCTTACCTTGGGGCTCTTGGTAAATCCAAGTGAATTGGTCCCCATAATAGTACCGGGAATCATCATAAGTGTTCTTATAATATTGGTGACCCGGCCCATAAGTGTGATGATATGCCTGCTCCCCTTTCGCAAGATGCCCAAGAAGGACAAGACTTTTATATCCTGGGTCGGCCTTCGAGGGGCCGTGCCCATTATTTTTGCCATAATGGTCCTGGCAGCGGATATCCCCAACGCAAGGTTGATGTTCAACATTGTTTTCTTCTGTACCCTGGTCTCCCTGGTGGTACAGGGCACCACCCTGTCCCAAATGGCCAAACTTCTTAATTTGGTCGACGAGCCCAGTACGATCAAAGGACTCAAGAATTTTGATGTCGAGTTTTCGGATGAGATCAAGTCCGTGACCTCGGAGATGAAAATAACCAAACAGGCCTTGGAGAAAGGCAATCACCTTATGGACCTTCGCCTGCCGGAAAAGACCATCGTGGTCATGGTCAAAAGGGATGGACTCTTTTTTGTGCCCAACGGAAAGACGGTACTGATGGAAAACGATAGGCTTTTGGTGATCACCGATGATTATCAAGCCCTTAGCGAAACTTCCAAGCAGCTGGGCCTCAAATAGAAAAGGACTTTACCTGCCCAATGATCCTTGGAGGGCCCGAACCCATATGTGGTCATTGACACCGGTCCATGGCCCTGCGAATCAAAGGTTCACCCCAAGGTTCCCGAATCATCTCCAAACTGTCGGGGATAGATGATCAATTTGCTGTTCTCGGAAAAATGTTTTTCCAATTTGTTTGGCAGCCGGTCCAATATTCCCATATGGGAGGGAGATCCCTTTCTTGCCGAAACCAATACCATGAGATCGTCTTCGTTGATGTTTTTGAAATACAGGAAAAAGTCATCCCAATCCGTGAGCAGCTCAATTTTGGCCAAAGCGGTCAAGCGGGAGGCTTCAAAGATCGATTCCAAAGTTTTTTTGGTTGTTCCATCGCAGTAGAACTGAATACCAATGCTCAATTCCTGGGCCAGCTTCACCAATTTTGAAAGCCAAAGTTCAAACTCGTTTTCATATTCGGCCAAAGGGGGAACGGCGACCACAATTCGTTTGTGCAGTACCAATGGGCGCTCCATTTGGCATATAAATGTGGTCTTGTCCGTATTGTTCAGAATGCCATCTACTTTTTCTCCGATCAATTTATCGATAAGGCCCACTCTTCTCGGCCAACCCAATACGATGATATCGGCCATGATTTCCCTGGCTATCCGTGCTATGCCACTGGCCGGATTGTGGTCTATGGTGGTTATGATGTTCACTTGGGTTTCGGATGCGGAGGCTTCCCGTACAAAGGCCTCCAATTTGTTCCTTGCCTTTAGAATATTGACCTCGGCCTCGGCATTGTTCGAGACCACGCTTAGGATCGAAACCGGGTTGACGGATTTTTGGTCCTTGATAAAAATGGCGAACTCCAGGAGTTTGTCAAAGTTTTCAATATTCGCAATGGGAAGGAGGATATGTTCGTCGCTTGCTCCGTTCGCGTGGATCAGCCCGCTGACATCGTCCTCGGTTTGGACAACAATTTTTTTGGCCGCCCGCTCCGTGACAAAGGATGCGATGACACAGGTGACCAAAATTAGGATAATGGTGCCGTTCAAGATGTTCTCATCCAGAATTCCGGCATTGTATCCCACCAAAATGATGGCCAGGGTCGCGGCGGCATGGGAACTGCTCAGACCGAATATGAGTTGACGTTGGGCTTTGGAGTACTTAAAGGACCATTGGGTCAACAGGGCCGCCAACCATTTTCCGGATATGGCGACCACGGACAATACCCCGGCCACTATAAGGGCCGTTGGGCCGCTCAAAACGATCCTCAAATCGACCAACATGCCCACGCTGATCAGAAAAAAGGGAATGAACAGTGAATTGCCAATGAATTCGATACGGTTCATCAAGGCGGAGGAGTGGGGTATCAGGCGGTTGAGGGCCAAACCGGCAACGAAGGCCCCTATAATGGGCTCCACTCCCGCGATTTCGGCCAGGGAGGCCGCAAAAAACACCACGGCAAGCACAAAAATATAGTGTGAATGTTTTTCACTTTCCAATTTTTGAAAGAACCATTTGGCAATCTTGGGAACCAAATAGAACATTATAATTGAAAAAACGGTTAGGGAGACCCCCAGTTTAATCCAGAATTCCATGTTGAGGGTTCCCTGGGCATTGCCCATGATCACCGCCAAAATGATCAGTACGGCGGTATCGGTCAAAATGGTCCCCCCGACGGTGATGGCCACGGCCTGGTTCTTTGAAATTCCAAATTTGCTTACGATCGGATAGGCCACCAAAGTGTGGGTGGCGAACATACTGGCGGTAAGCAAACTTGCATTGAAATCATATCCGAGCAAGTAGTGGCATACCGGAAACCCGATCGCCAAGGGAATCGTGAAGGTGAATAGCCCAAAAAGTATGCTTTTGTTCCGGTTGGAATTGAATTCGTTCATATCCAGTTCAAGACCGGCAATGAACATGATATAAAGCAAACCAATGGTTGAAAAAAGATCGACCGCCGAATTTTGCTCCAGAATATTGAGGCCGTATGGACCAATGACCACCCCGGCCAAAATCAATCCGATAATACTGGGTATGTTCAATCTCCTGAGCAGGACCGGAGACAGGAGAATGATCAGAAGTATCAGTGAAAATGCCAGGATCGGGTCAGCCAAGGGCAATTCAAATCCATGCTTCAGGTCATTGATAAATTCTTCCATCCCCAATCCTTTTTTTTAAATGAATCCAGTGCTACGGTCTCCCTATAACGGACACGAGCTTCTCATGGCCGGGAAGATAAATATTTCCATTGAACCATCAATTGGATTTTTTGTAAAATATTGGGGCGGCCCATGGGATTTCGGAGAAATTGGCCAAGTGTCCGAGCATAGGAAAATGTAGGCCTGTCATCAAACGGCCTGTGATTTGAGGTACTCCACCAATTCCCGTGCAGCGGCCCTTCCGGCGCGGTTGGCACCGATGGTGGAAGCTGAGGGACCATAACCGGTGAGATGGATTCGGGGGTCCTTGGCCACTTGGGTGGCCAATTTTCCAGACATTTCGATTCCCCCCATTTTGTTCTTCAATTTTAAAGGCTCCAGATGGTCCAAGGAATGTCGGAAGCCTGTGTTCCAAAAAATCACATCCGCATCCAGGGAGGTCCCGTCGGCCCATCGGACCCCTGTTTCGGTGATTTCCTCGAACATGGGCCTACGCTCCATTACCCCTTTTTGCAACATATCCGCAATGGCCGGGGTAATCGGAAGCCCGGTAACGGATACCACCGATTTCGGGGGCAGTCCTTCCCGTACCCTATCTTCAACCAGGACCACGGCCTGCCTACCACGATCTGGATTGAACTCATACTCCCTGAAATCCGGAGGACGTCGGGTCACCCAGGTGGTTCGGGTAATGCGGGAGACTTCCCCAAGCATTTGAACGGCTGAAATACCGCCCCCTACGATTATGACATGCTTCCCTTCAAACTCTTGGGCCGATTTATAATCCCCTGTATGCAATTGTCTGCCCCGGAACTTTTCCCAACCCGGATACCTGGGACAGTGCGGGGTTTTCCAGGTTCCGGTCGCATTGATCAGCCCCCGGGCACTGAATTGGATCCCATTGGTTCGAATAATGAAGCGGTCCCTTCGTTGGGTGACTTCCCAGACCCGAATGGGTCGGATGATCGGCAGTTCATAGGTCTTTTCGTATTGCCCGTAGTATTTGGGCAGGGCCACATTGGCCTGCAATTCCTTGTCCTCGGTGTCCACGGCCCGATCAAACCCCATCCCCGGCAGATCGTTGATCCCATTGACATTGCTCAGGGTCAGGGAATCCCATCTGTGCTGCCAGGCCCCTCCGGGACCAAATTCATCGTCCAGGACCACAAAACCCTTTCCTGCTTCGACCCCCTCCCTTTTGAGATGGTAGGCAGCGGACAGGCCGGCCTGCCCGGCACCGATGACCACAATATCCACCTTATAGAAGATATCGGGACGGACTTGGTCCAGGATAGTGGTTTCGGGCTGGGGTTTAACGGGATTTCCTTCCTTTGCCATATGGATGTACTTAAGTGAAAATATCTTCCTTAAAGTTAAAAAATTCAAGGTGATTCACCATGCTCTCCCCCCGCGGTCCATGTGCAGGTCCATTCAGTCCATCCAAGTGGGCTGGCAGATTAGGTTGTACCTCCGTCCCCTCCGGGGATGGACGATGGGCCCTCCTTTTCCAGGCTTACCGGCAGTTCAAAATGCTCCAGGGAGAAAAACGGCAGGGCCGCCAGAAGATGGTCAAAGATATCGGCCATGACATATTCGTAATTTTGCCAACGTACATCCGCACTGAATGCATAGATTTCCAAGGGGATTCCCTCGGAGGTGGGCTGCAATTGCCGAACCATCATGGTCATGTTCTTGTTCAAGGCCGAATGGTTTTCCAGATAATTGGTGGCGTATTTTCTGAATACCCCGAAATTGGTAAGGTTCCTTCCATTGAGCATAAGGCCCTTGTCAAATCCGTGTTCCTTGTTATAGGCATCGATCTGTTCACTTCTCAGACTGATATAGTCCGATATCAAATGAATCCGTTTCAAGGCCTCAATATTCTCAGCGGTCAAAAATCTGATGCTCTTTTGCCTAATGATCAGGGAGCGTTTGATACGCCTTCCCCCTGAGAGCTGCATCCCCCTCCAGTTCTTAAAGGAATCCGAGATCAGGGCATAGGTGGGAATGGTGGTTATGGTCTTGTCGAAATTCTGAACCTTGACCGTGGCCAGGGTAATTTCCACCACATCCCCATCGGCCCCGTATTTGTCCATACTGATCCAGTCCCCGATACGCACCATATCGTTGATGCTGACCTGTATACTGGCCACAAAACCCAAAATGGTGTCCTTGAACACAAGGAGAATAATGGCCGAAGCGGCTCCCAGGGCCGTAAGGAAGCTCCCCATCGAGGTCTCGGTGACAATGACCAAAACCGATAGAATGCCCAAAGTCCACGCAAATATCATGAATACCTGCAGATAACTGTCCAGGGGCTTGTCCTTAAAATTGGGCTTGGTCCATAAATAGTCCCTAATGCTTCGCAAAAACCTTCTGATGACCGCCAGGGCCTGTAGGACCACCAGGGCGGCCAGTACCCTCCATGCAATCTCCCCGAGGGTTGGAAAATCCACAAATACCACGGGGACCATCAGGTTGAGGAACAGTAAGGGAATCAAGTGGGCCAAGGCCCTGGGGGCCTTATGCGCCACCAAAAAATTATCGAAGTTGTTCTTGCTCCTTCGGGCCAATCGAACACTGATGTTCCTAAGAAGTTTCCATACTACCCAATCCAGAATAAAGGCCGTCAAAAACACGGCCACCAGCATGATGCCAAGGCTCAGATAGGATGCGATATTTCCCTCCAGGCCCAAGCCCAAAAGCCAATCATAAATGAAACGGTCAAAATCCATGTGACAGAAATCAATTTTTTGGGTAAAACCACAAAAGTAACGGTAAAAAAGGGAACGGCCGCATCCATTGGGAATGCCCGATTGGGATGCAACAGATATAAGGGGGAGAAATGTCAAGGCCCGCCTTGGCATTTCCCCCTTCCCCGATTATTCACTGATTGTCCCATATTGGACCCATTCCTTGGATAAGAAATGGTCATGGATTCCCCTCAAAGCTCAGGCTCCTGCAATATTTTGGCAAACAATTGGGACTTCAATTGCCTATAGGCCCTTATGTGTTCCATATAGAGACTGCGCTGCTTTTCATGATGGTCCAGATAATAGGTGTCACAGGCCAGATCATCACACTCCCAGGCATTCTTCATCGCGTTTTCGTAACGGAAGAGTTCCCCCGTCACCATGGAATTTTCCCTTCGTTTTTCCTGGATTTGGGCATAGAGCTCGGGGTCTTCCGCAAAGCGGCCCCCAAGTTCCATCAAATATCCAAGTTCCCGGTCGATAAAGTCCAGGCTCTCCATCCATTGGCCCACTTCAAGACCGTCCTTTTTCCACATGATATGATCGTCTGCCTCATGGGCATTGAACTGCACGGAAATCATGGCAATACATCTACGTTGATTGGATTCTCCTCCTGTTCCACCTTGAGGATGGTCAGTTGTTGTTCCCCGTTGGGAAAGGTCCAGACCACACTGTCCCCTTGGGCATATCCGATGACGGCCAGCCCCATGGGGGCCAGGACCGAAATCTTGTTGGTCTTCACATCGCTTTCCTTGGGCATGACCAATTGGAACTTTTTGTGCCATCCATTCTTGGACCCCACGGTGATCCAGGTGTTGAAACGTACCACATCGGAGGGCATGTCCTCTTCGTTGCGTATATGGGCCTGTTCCAACTCCCCGGCCAATTTTTTGATGGATTCACGTTGGGTATCATCAGCATAGTAGCCTGAAATGTTCACCAATCGTTTCAAAAGGACGTACTCTCCCTTCTCGATTACCAGGTTTCCATGTTTCATGATCTTGCATTTTATGGGAATATTCCCCGTTGTACATAGGCATCCTCCAAGCGCTCAATGGCGATGATAAAAGCGGCGCTGCGGTTGTCCACTCCACGCTTCTTGGCAGTTTCCACAACCTTTGTAAAGGATTCCCTCAATTTTTTCTCCAATTTGGCCATCACTTCGTCCATTTGCCAAATTTCCCCACTTCGGTTTTGCAGCCACTCAAAGTAACTCCCGATCACCCCACCTGAATTGCAAAGGATATCGGGAATGATCTCAACTCCCTTTTCCAATAGGATCTTTTCCGCTTCCACATCGGTGGGCCCGTTCGCCCCTTCGGCAATCAGGGTCGCCTTAATGTCGGCCGCGTTGTCCATGGTGATCTGGTTGCCCAGGGCAGCAGGGATGCAAATGTCACAATCCAAGGAGAAAAAGCCCTCGTTGTCCATGACACCCGCCCCGGAAAAGCCCAGGATGCTTCCTTTGTTCGCCTTGGCGTAGTCCAGGAGCTTGTCCACGTCGATGCCCTTTTCGTTGTGCAGGGTCCCGTAGGCATCCTGTACCGCCACCAATAGGGCCCCTTCCTTTTCAAGAAAATGGGAGGTCCAATATCCGACGTTTCCGAATCCCTGTACGATATATTTTTTGCCCTTTAGGTCGACCCCTTTGGCCTCTGCCCAGAACTTGATGTTCAAAAAGACCCCATAGCCGGTGGCACGGTCCCGGCCTTCGGAACCTCCTGCCCCAATGGGCTTCCCGGTGACCACATGGGTGTTGGTGGATCTCTCGGCCGGTGCCTTGGTGGACATATAGGTGTCCAAGATCCAGGCCATGGTCTGTGGGTTGGTGTTCACATCCGGTGCCGGGATATCCAGTTCCGGACCGATATTGTCCCCAAGGGCATAGGTAAACCTACGGGTGATCCGTTCGAGTTCCGCCAGGGAATATTTGGAGGGATCCAATTGTATGCCTCCCTTGGCACCCCCGTAGGGAAGCCCGGCGAGGGACGTCTTCCAAGTCATCCACATGGCCAGGGCACGTGTCGCATCGATGTCCACGGTGGGATGATAGCGCAGCCCCCCCTTATATGGGCCCAGGGCATTGTTGTGCTGTACCCTATAGCCGGTAAAAATTTCAACTTCCCCGTCATCCATGCGCACCGGGAAGTTGACCTGGATCAGGTTCTTCGGCTCGGACAGGATCGTCACCAGGGCGTCTTCATCGAGCTCTTCCAGCGTGGCGACCACCGGCAGGCGGCCGACGAACTCGGGAATGAGCCCGTAGCGGACCAGATCCTCCGG
>CALDPL010000170.1 GCA_937911965.1 uncultured Allomuricauda sp.
CACAGTGCCGGGTCTTGGTGGCAATGGCACTCATGCGCTGCATGGCGTTGAGAACCAAACGCTCCCCCTTGAGGATACTTTGGGAACTCCCCTCCACATAAAAGGCAATGTCCCCGACCTTGACGGGACTGCCGTCCGGGATCAAAACCTCCAATCGCAGCCCGGGATCGATCTTTCCAAAGGCCATTTTGGCAAATTCAAGCCCGGCGATCACGCCGTCCTCCTTGACCAAAAGCTTTGCTTTCCCCCGGGCAGAGGCCGGGATACATGCCAGGGTACTGTGGTCCCCATCCCCCACGTCCTCACGGATGGCATTGGCAATTATCGATTCAAGTTCGGTTTTGAATTGTGTTTCGGATATCATCCCTTTGGGCTTTTGACGAAATTAGTAAAAACAATGCTGCCCCTAGTCGCAATATTACACAATCCTTGTTTGGATCCCGGTTCCAAAAACGGACAATTTTAGGTGGAAAACTCTATTTTTGGGGATGCAGATCAAGCTAATTGCAATAGGAAAGACCGACCGTACCGAATTGGAACAGCTTATGGCCGTCTATACCAAGCGGTTGAACCATTATGTCAAATTTGAATTCAACCCCATCCCCGATATTCGGAACCGCAAAAATCTTTCCCAGGACCAACAAAAGGAAAAAGAGGGCGAACTCCTTTTGGCCCAGATAGGGCCGATGGACACCCTGATCCTGTTGGATGAAAGGGGCAGCCAGTACAGTTCGATGGACTTTGCCCAATTCCTACAGAAGAAAATGAACAGCGGTATCAAGCAATTGGTCCTGGCCATTGGAGGGCCCTATGGATTCAGCGAGCCGGTATATGCCAAGGCCCAAGGGAAGATCTCCCTATCCAAAATGACCTTCTCCCACCAAATGGTACGGCTGTTCCTGTTGGAGCAATTGTACAGGGCGTTCACGATCCTGCGCAACGAGCCCTACCACCACCAATGATCAATAGAGTACCCTGAACTTGATGGTGTTCTCGATGTTCTTGAGCTCCTTGATGACCTCTTTGTTGTACTCCCGGTCGAGGTCGGTGATCACATAACCCACCTCTGGATCCGTGGAAAGGTATTGCCCGGTGATGTTCAGGCCGTAATTGGCCAGAACCTCATTGATCTTGGCCATGACCCCCGGAACATTTTTGTGGATGTGGAGAAAACGGTGCGCCTTGTTCTGTTTGGGCAACCTGATGTTGGGAAAATTCACAGCGTCCACAGTGGTCCCGGAATTGATGTAGTCCATGATCTTATGGGGCACAAAGTCGGCAATGTCCCGTTGGGCCTCCTCCGTGCTCCCTCCGATATGGGGGGTAAGGATCACATTGGGCAAGCCTTGAAGGGCCGTTTCAAAATCGCCGTTGCCCGCAGGCTCTGAAGGATAGACATCCACGGCCGCCCCTGCCAATTTTCCGCTCTTGAGCGCCTCTGCCAAGGCGTCGATGTCCACGACAAAGCCCCGGGACAGGTTGATGAGCATCGCCCCGTCCTTCATTTGTGCAATCTCCCGTTCACCTATAAAATTTCGGTTGGCCTTGTTGTCGTCCACATGCAGGGTGACCACGTCGGAAATGGCCAACAGTTCCTCCAAGGTATTGCATTTGCTGGCATTTCCAAGGGCCAATTGATCGTTCACATCGTAATAATACACGTGCATGCCAATGGCCTCGGCCAAAACGGACATCTGTTTACCGATATTGCCGTAGCCCACGATGCCAAGGTTCTTGTGGCGCACCTCCCTGGAGTTGATGGCGGTCTTGTTCCATTGTCCCCCGTGGATTTCCGTACTGCGGGTGAAGATGTTGCGCATCAACATGATGATCTGTCCCACGGCCAGCTCCACGACCGAACGGGTATTGCTGTACGGGGCGTTGAAGACCACCACTCCCTTCTTCTTGCTGTACTCCAGGTCAATCTGAGTGGTCCCTATGCAAAAGGCTCCCACCACCAATAGTTTATTGGCGGCATCCAGCACTTTCTGGGTCACCTGGGTCTTGGACCTGATCCCAAGGACATGCACCCCCTTGATACGTTCGATGAGCTCCTCCTCACTGAGGCTGTGTTTTACAAGTTCCACGGAAAATCCCTCCTCGGAAAGATTATCAAAGGCCGCGGTATGCACATTTTCCAACAATAGGATCTTGATCCTATTCTTGGGATAGGACAGGTTTCTCGGTAAATCGTTCACAAATAAAAATTCATCTAGGTTAGGTGCCACGTGATCGGCATTGATGGTGGCCTTTTCACGGTGCACATTTTCAGTGTAGGCAAAAAACTTATGGGCGATACCGGCCTCGCGCATCACATAATCGCTATAGCCGTCCCCAATGACCTGTACCTCGCCCTCGAGGTTCAGGTTTTTCAGGTTTTTTGAAATATTTGGGGACACCAGCGACAATGCGTTTTTATATTGAATACCATCCGATTTGATATTCACGGTAAATTTCGTGGGTGTTTCCTTCAGGAAAAATT
>CALDPL010000171.1 GCA_937911965.1 uncultured Allomuricauda sp.
TTGAATTCATTAAAATGCGGTCAAGGTACTGCCTGAACTCTCTATGTTGTATTGAAATGGTTTGTAACACAGCAGGGACAATTTTCCACTTTTAAAGTAACCTTTGGTCCCAATTAAAATCTTCCAAGCGTTCTATTTTTACTTGGGAAAAGCCCGGATGTTGGGTGTTCAAAACAAAATTGAACTCATAGGGGATGATTGCAGATGGCACCTTTAAAGCTACACTGCTCTTTTGTTCATACCAAACCCCACCCAGTTTTTGGGTGTTGGCCCTATATTGGAGGAGGTGCCAATTTGGAAGCAGTTTTTTTTCATCCATTATTTCCACGGTTCCTTTTTGGCCCGGAAACTCAATGACCACCATTTTATATTTTAGCCCCTCCATAATGGCATTCCTATGGGCCAAGAGTTCTAGGGCGGCAAGGGAGCGGCTGGAAGAACCATAGATTACATATTGCTTGGAGACGTTCCATCGATTTGCCCTTCCTGAGGCCCCGAGGCTCTGGGCATATTTTTCACTGCTGATCCTATAGAGCCTCATTATACATTATCTCCGTATTCAATGGCCTCGATACAGTCATCGATCATTTTGATTCCGCTGATGGTATTGAGAAATGTAATTGGTTTTCTGTTGTCCAGAAACACATTGCTGCGGTCCAACCATTGACCGAAGTTCACTTCCGATCCAAATACTTCAGAACCGTGTTTGATCAATGAGATGAGCATCAAAATATGTTCCTTTGTGTCGAGTTTGATTTTGGATACGTCCTTGGTATAACTGACAAATGTCTTTGGAGCAAGGTTCAAAATACCGGAAAGAACCTTATCACTGGATTTGGCCTTTTCCCTTAAAAGTTTCACATGGTCCGAGGTGAATCTGTCCGCATCCAGGTAGTTTACCACCCAGGATGGTTCCATAACTGTAGGGATTTCGTCCATATAATTTTTATTCGAATATCCCATATTGGTAAATTTACTGATTTAATTACGTAAAAATACAACTATAATTTTTTATTCACAAAGGGTGATCACTTCACTGCCCTCAAACCTATGGTCAACAGTTCCATGGCTCCACTTAAATCCGTCAGGGTACTGGAAAGGCTCATGAATCTTTCCAAGGATTCGGAATCCACCATTTTTAATTAACTTGTCGATTGTTAAGAACCAAACCATTATGGAGTTTTCATCCCCCAAAAAAAAGATAGTCCCCGTTCTATTCCTTTTAAGTTCCTTGCCCATGCTCACTGCCCAGACCAAGACCGATCCCCTACTGCTTTCCATTTTTGAACGCAATAAAGATTCCCTTTTTCAACAGGTCCTTGAAAACAGGGACCTTCATAGGCTGCAGATCATCTATACGCAGATCGACAGGGACGGGGACAACAGGCCTACCATGACCAACCATTTTTTCAATGTGAATCCCGGGGTCTATTACAATCCGGCCTCCACGGTAAAGCTTCCCGCTGCCATTTTTACCTTGGAGAAATTAAAACAGCTCGATATCAAGGGGGTTGATATGCATACCAGGATCCAGTTCGAGGAAGGGGATGCCAAAGAGTCGGCTGTTTACACTGATCCCACCTCTGAGAGTGGAT
>CALDPL010000172.1 GCA_937911965.1 uncultured Allomuricauda sp.
AAGAGTCGATCTTGTGATTTCATGTCGTTTTTATACTTTTCAATAATCTGTCCAGCTATACTTAGGATAGGAATTTTCACTGTTTGGTCGGTTTTTTGGCGAGAGGTATATATCCAATCATTTCCGTCAATACCTTTCACGATATTGGCTTTCTTTAGGTTTTTTACATCAATGTAGGATAGGCCAGTGTAACAAGCAAAGATGAATATATCTCGGGTTTTATTTAAATAACTCTTATCTGAATGGAATTTTAAAATTTTCTCTATTTCAGGCTGAGTTAAAAAATGTCGCTCCGTTTTGATGAATTTTAAGGAGAATTTCGCGAAAGGGTCACGGTCTATCCATTCGAGCTTAAGGGCCAGATTGAGGAGTTTTTTTAGACGTTCCAAATGCTTCATCACCCCGTTGTTGGTCAACAGCTTAACTTGTAAGGGAGCGACATTTCTGCGGAGGAAATTCTCGAAATCGATGATGAAGGCGTAGTTCAAACTTTCTAAATTGATGTCGTCTGTCTTTCTTTCGATCTTGAGGAACCTCTTTAAATATTTTTCAGTGCCGTAATAGTTCTTGAGTGTTCCCGGCTTGAGCACGGATTTCATGTTGAAGTTGTGGTAGGCGGTGAGTTGGAGCAGGGTTTTGTTTTGGTCGTCTTCGCCTCGGTACCTGGATTTTATAGCCTTCTCCCTTAATAGCTCGCGATAGGCTTCGTAGATCTGGATTAGAACCTGATCGAGGTAAGCGTTGATTTGGCGGGCTTCGGCGCTGGAACCTTTTAGTCGGGAAATTTTCGGGTCCCAGAGGGAAGTTGTGAAATTTCGTTTTAGACTTAGCTTGGTTCGCTTGCCATTGACTGTTATTCTTAGATAAAGCGGGGTTTTACCTTTTATTTCCTTCCCAAAGATAGGAAAAATGGTTACCGAAAAGGTGTCCTGATTTTTCATGATGTTTCGCGTTTTCGAATTAAACAAATCGTTGAAAACGGAGGTCAAATCACGTGTTGCATTAAAAAAGCATTTAAAAAAGAGGGTACCGATTAGGGTACCAATCATTTGCTTTTTAACCAAATGTATTGATATTTTGGTATGGTGCCAAGAAATATAAAACCCTGTAAATCATAGGATTTACAGGGTTTTGTTGTCAAATGGTGTTTGACTTTGTCGGGATGACTGGATTCGAACCAGCGACCACACGCACCCCATGCGTGTACGCTACCAGACTGCGCCACATCCCGAATTACTGAATATCAATTAGTTAAATCGATTTTAATCCTCATTTATCACTTTTAAGTTCTGCGAAAAAATGCCAACTTTTAACCGATTTGGCGTTTTTTTGTGCAAATCTTGTGCAAATTTCAAAAACAAAGCTAAAAACCGAAATTTTTATTGATACCAGAAGGAAAGCCAAAATGGACTTTCCAATAAAGCTGCAAATATACTGTACTTTATCTCAACAACGCAAGTACATAATTACCAATTTATACCTAAGTGGTAAAACTAAAATAAACGGTATCACAAGTAGTTTGATCAAAGCGAACTATGAGCCAAAGTATTATAAGCAAGAATGACTTCAAAATTGATAAAACTGAAAACAGCTCTTGCACTTATTTTATTGACCTATATACCAAGTAAATAAAGAAGGTTTGGGAAATAATTGTTAAAAAGACTGTCTTTTACGGCTTCTATGACGAATTGAATACCCCATTCTCATCTCAACTATCCTCATTATATAATCAGCGCACTCATATAGATTCTCCCGTATCAAAGAGTTTGGGATACGTAAGGTGTATATTCCAAATTCCATATCATAATACGTCCTTTTTAGATCGCTCATTGCTTGAAGTGGATTCTGATTATGATGGACTCCATCTACCTCAATATGAATCCCTGCTTTTTCAATTGCTATATCCACGGTTTTATACCCATCCCACTTGTTTAGAAAAGGATTTGCTCCCAACTCCCTCAATCTCACAAACAATTGAAGAACAAACTTAGTATTATGGTCTTCGTTAAGAGCTTTTGTGAACCAATGTTGATGTGACCTGCACAATTGGACATTAAAACTGTTTAAACTGTATTCAGCAACAGCTTGGCTCAAGGGTTTACTACAGTAAGAACAAGTCATGGTTTTCAGTTTGGGGCTGACTACAATAACGGAAATATGCCTCCGTAATTGTGTAAATTTGGTTTTTACCAACCCTTAATGGCTATATATCTGCATATTATGCATATTTTGGTACATGCTGCAAGCTTCAATCATTATCGATAGCAAACGAAAAACCAAAAAGGGATTCTCGGTGAAAGCACAGATATACTGTACTATTGAGCAAATCAGCCAATACATTCCCCTAAATATTTACCAAGCCTCCAAAACCCTCATCTCCCATGAGGCGCAATTGGAACTGGTCAAACTTCATATGAGGATTGAGCCCATTAGGGACCTACCCTTATCGGAGGCCTGGCCCCTACTCCACCAGGAATCCGATCTGGAAATTCTGGCCAGGAAACACAAATTGTCCAAACGTAATGCTGAAATTCCCTTTATCCCTTTTGCCGAAAAGATGATCCTGGAAAGGGAAGTCCAAAAAATGGCGACCCAGGCCTTTAAGGACGCAATCAGGGAAGTACGGGCATTCTCAGGGGAAGACTTGGGCATGAACGATATAACCTATCGATGGGTCAAGGCCTACAGGCTTCACAAGCTACAAAAGGGGACCAAAGAGGGAGGGATAAGCTATTATTTGAGGACTATACGGCAGATCTACAATGAGGCCATTAGGGAAGACATTGGGGTAATCGACACCAAACCTTTCAAAGGGATGATAAAAACAAGTGCATCGGCAGAGCATTCCATGAAAAACTGGTCCCTGGAAGATTTGGGCAACTTGAGGTCCTTTGACCACCCCAACGCAACGGATAAGGCAAAGAAAAACCAAAAGAAGGCCATTGACATGTTCTTTTTTCAATTGGCGATCGGGGGCCACGATCTGATCGATATAGCGGCCTTTACCTGGGACAACATACAGGACGGACGGTTGGTCTTCAAAAGGTACAAGAACCGAAACAAGGCATCCGGGGGTCAGACCGTGAACGTAATGCTCAACACTTACGCCCAGAAAATCATCAAAACCTACGGGGACAGCGAATCCAAGCAGATATTCCCTTTTTGGGGAGACCCCTTTAAAGGAACGTTTAAATATAGGCTCCAATACGATACCCTTAAACGGATATCGGCTGAAATGAAAGTAAAGACCCCGTTTTCCACAAAGACGCCCAGGTACATTTTTAGGTCCTTGGCTGGGGAGTTATTGGTTCATGATATAATTATCGAGAGCATACAAGGACACAAGCCCACCTCCATAAGTAGGGGTTACCAAACACATATCAGCCCCAGCGTACAGGACGGGGAACATGAAAAAATCTGGAAAAAAATTACGTCCTCTTTCTAGGGCCTGCCTTGTCCGCTTTAGGTCAGAAGTTCCAGCTAATGCATTCAGTATAAGAAATATTGAAACTAACTCATTGTCAGATTTCTATATTAACATAAAAATGACCCCTGTGAACTTGCCAAAAGAAAGCGGACCGAAGAACTGTTCCCCGTCTCCAATGGAAGGCTTGCCAATACCGTTGCACAGATCATCAAGAATCCGAAATCCAATAACCCCAAGGTGAGGAACATCCTCCAGATACGGGCAAGCATGATCGTAAACTAGTTTAAAGAACACTCACTGAGAGAAGTCCAGGTCATGGCGAGGCACCGGAGGATACCACCGGAAGGTAGGTTCAGAAAGACCTGTGGCAGTTACAACAGCTCGTGAACACCTTTCATCCATTAAAACAGAGGTCTATGGAACGGAATTTGTACCTTTATTTTGGTAAAAAAATAAAATTGCAACCTTGGATTTAAGACAGAGCGTGCTGGAATACGTCAAAAAGGCCGACAACAGGTTCCTGAGGCTGGTCATGGCGATGGCCGAAAACCATCACGAAAAGGATGATATAGCGGCCTATACCGTTGACGGGAAGCCCCTGACACTGGAACAGTACAACCAGGAGTTGTTCGATGCCGAGGCCGAGATCAAAAGGGGCGAGACCGTTACGGTCGAAGAACTTGAAAAAAAATGTTCAACACAATTGAAATAGACAGAAATAACCTGACAATAATGGGGGTGAAATTTTCAGACTTGAAAACTTTGGAAAGCACTGCAAATGCCCTCGGAAGCAATAGGTTCGAAGGTTTTAAGCCTACACCAAAAGGGATTGAAATCATTAGAGACTATGTGACGGGAAAAATATCGCTAGTTGAACTTGTGGAATTTGCCAAGGAAAAATCTTATGTCTAATTCCTATAAATACATTGACACTGACTTCACTTACACTGACCCCAAAAATCTATGATATCATCATAAAGAACGACAAATATCGGGAGGAAAGGGAGTTTAGGACAACGGATTGCCTTCAGTCACCTTAGGGGACACTAAAACCCATTGGTTTTTAGCCGATAGAAGTTTAGTTCTATTATTTATACCCTAAAGGGTATGTTTTTTATATATTTGAAATATTTATACCCTAAACGGTATAATATAAAAGTTTTTTGTATATTTATACCCTATATGGTATAATATATTGATTTTTTATGTTTTTATACCAGAGAAGGTATAATTATGGATGCATTGCGATTATTTGTGAAACAGAAACGAAAGGAACTAAAACTGACACAGGAAGATTTAGCCCTGAATGCCGGAGTGGGCCTACGCTTTGTCCGTGACTTTGAACAAGGTAAAAAGACTGTTCGGCTGGACAAAGTGAATGATGTGTTGGCCTTGTTTGGAAAAGAGGTTGGACCAATCGATATAGAACGAGGGTAATGGCACGTCAAGCAAAGATATTTTTTCAAGATCAATTTGCCGGATACCTAATCGAAGGTGATGATGGTTATTCATTTAGCTACGACAATAAATATCTTGAAACACCCCAACCTAAACCAATCAGTCTAACGTTGCCGATTTCAAAAGGCACATACCACAGCATGGTGCTATTCCCGTTTTTCGATGGTTTGATACCAGAGGGGTGGTTATTGGAGGTGGGTAAAAAACATTGGAAGCTAAATCCTAATGATCGCTTTGAACTGTTGATCAATTTGTGCAGGGATGCCATTGGGGCAGTCTCCGTATATCCGATGGAGGCGGAGAATCATGAATAATTGTTTATTCTGTTATAAGCCACTGGAAACCGGTGAATACCACACGGAATGTTCAAGGAGATTCTTTGGAACAACCCAAGTACCTGTATTGGAGTTGGACCGGGAAAAGCTAAGTGTTTTGGCCCAAACCACCGTAAGTAAAAGATTGGCGCTGACAGGGGTTCAACCAAAAATTTCCCTTGGATTAGTCGGAGAAAAAGACAATAAGCGGTTGACATTGGTCGGTCTTTGGGGTGATTACATCCTAAAACCACAATCCGAAGCACTTCCCTTTGTGCCAGAAATTGAAGATTTGACAATGCATTTGGCCAAACTATTCTCTATAGAAACAGCCGAACATGCATTGATACGGGATACTACGGGGACATTGGCGTATATCACCAAGCGATTTGATCGCAAAAAAGGGAAAAAGATCCATGTAGAAGATCTTTGCCAACTTTCCGAATTACTGACAGAGCAAAAATATAAGAGTTCCTATGAACGCGTAGGCAAGGTAATCAGACAGTTTACCACCAATCAAGGGCTTGACACCAATAAATATTTCAAGCTTGTCCTATTCAGTTTTTTGACCGGCAACAATGATATGCACTTGAAAAACTTCTCCTTGATGCATATGGACAACGGAATCATATTGGCACCTGCCTACGATCTCCTAAACGTCAATTTGATATATCCTGAAGATAAGGAGGATGTTGCATTATTCCTGGGTGGTCGTAAAAGTAAAATTAAACGTTCAGATTTTGATAGGTTTGCAATAAGCTTGGGTATAGCCGACAAGGTAAGGGACAATATTTATATTGAATTTTCCAACCAGGCAAACCTAATAAACGAATGGATCGAAAGAAGTTTTTTAAATGATTCCTACAAAGAAAAATATGCCGAAATTGTAATTCAAAAATTCAAGCAGATTGGATTGTAGAAATAATTAGTAGTCCCTTCCCTGTAGCTTTTTCGAGCAGTTTTATTATGATATAATCTGGCCTTTTCCGCACTTATCTATACAGGGTAAAATGCCCCACAAAGGTTTGCTTTTCCTTGTCATGGACATTGACCACATACCAGTAATCACCGGTGGGAAGGGGTTTGCCCTCATAGTTTCCGTCCCATTTCTTCACTTGGTCCAATTGGGCCACTACCCTACCGTAACGATCATAAATGATCACATCGATGTGTGGGAAGTATTCCCTGTTCTTGGGATACCAGGTATCGTTCATATTGTCCCCATCAGGGGTAAAGAAAGAGGGCATTTCGGGCATTCCCTCAAAATCAAAGGGCATGACAATATTGGCCACACAACCATTTCGGTCCCGTACCATGATCTTGATATTGGCATCCTCATTGATGTTGAAGGTATTTACACTACCATAGGATTCCCCTTGGAAGAAATACTCATAATCCCCAAATCCACCTTCTGCAACCGCAGTGACTTCATTGGGTCCCGTTTTAGTGGCCTGTAGGGTCAGGGGTTCGTAGGCATCGATTTCAAATTCCACAAAGGTCACACATCCGTTGGCGTGATAGATGAACACGGTATGTTCCCCGGGTGGGAGGTCCCCAAAGGTCCTCTGTTCGGTTGCCCCCTGTATCTCATCCACGTTCAGGGAGAACAACAGATCGGAAAGCTGGGATTCATCCGCAATCTGTACCGTGGCGGTACTGTTGGGGAATATGCCCTCACAACCGTATTCCACTATGGCCTCTGCCCCAATGTTAATTCCTATTCCGATCTCAGCGACCACATTGGTCTGACATCCATTGGCATCCTTGATGAAGATCACATAGGTCTCTCCCCCTTGAAGTCCATCAAAGAACATGGAATCGTTCTGCACAAAATCGGCATCGTCGGCAGAGTTTATACTGGTGAAGTAGGGTGCCGTGCCCCCAGTTACGTCCAGACTCAGGGTCCCGTCCCCATCCCCCATACAGATTTCAGGGGTGGTGGAGGCCACAGCGGCCACCAACTCCATGGGCTGGGTTATTTCCACAGTCCTGGTGATGGTACATCCCAGATCGTCCTGGATGATGATATCATAGGTCCTTGGGGCCAGGTTGTTGAAGGTCTTTCTGTTCGGGTGTTCCGGGTCATCCGGATTGTCGGGCTCAAAGAACTCGCTCAGGGTATCCGAAATGGAATAGCGAATCCTACCGGAACCTCCACTGGCCTCGATGATGACCTGTCCGTTGGTCTCCCCGGCGCAGAATACGGGCACTGCCTCCAAATAATCCAGGACCAAGGGAGGTTTGGGTGTAATCACAATGGGTTCGGAAATGGCGGAGCATCCCCCACTTTCAGCGTAGACATAATAAGTTCCCGGTTCCAGTTCCCTGAATATTCCGGAGCTCTGTTCCGCACGCACAACATTGGTGGCTGTTGGATTGGGAGGGGTGTTGGAGTTCAACAGGGGATATTCATAATGTCCAATGCCCCCATAGGCCTCCGATCGGATGATTCCCGTAGCCTCCCCGGCACAATTGATCGTGGCGTTGGTCAGGTCCAGGGCGATTACCAAAGGAGCCGCCGGGTCCAGGGAAATCTGATTGGATTTCACAAAGGGGCAGCCGTTTGAGTTCTGTACATCGTATTGGAAGGGTCCTGGATCCAAGGTGATGTCCACTGCGATCTCCACCTGGGCCATTCCCGCTCCAAAGGGTACAAAGGGGTCACTGGTACCTGCCCGTCTGTAGAAATAATCCACTCCGGGTTCAGGATTGGTTACCCTGAGTTCCATCCTTCCCAGGTCCCCACAACCCGGGGGTTGCAGTTCCGCCAATTCAGCAATAACAATTTCGGGATCTTGTATGGTGACCGGAAGGGTGGTGAAACTACAGTTCCAACCATCAAAAACGGTTATGGTATATTCCCCTGCCGAAAGGTTGGCAAAGGTGGTGGTAATCTGCAAACCACTGTTGGTACCGTCGGTGACCCGGTTCAATTGGTATAGGTAATTCCCGGTCCCCTGTCCCCCAGCAACATTGAGTACTTCGATGATTCCATCATTGTCGTTGTGACAGGCCAAGGGGCTCACTACCTGTATATCCGCGGATATTGGGGTCGGAAGGGGGAGGTCGACCTCGGTGGTCGCCACACAGCCACCCATATCCCGTACAAACACGGTATAGATGCCGGTCGAAAGATTTTCAAAGATGGGAGTGCTTCCATAGGGCACCAATACCGTGCCATCGGCAGCTCCCAATTGATATTCATAAGTGCCCCATCCCCCATCTCCGGAGGCGGTGATCTCCCCAAAACCGGGTACATTACAGGTTACCGGGGAAGTCTGAAGGCCCGTGGCCGTGAGCTCTCTATCCGGGGACCTGACCGTGGTCACGTTGCTGACCACATCACAATAGGGAAAATCCTGGGCCTCGATGCGGACCACCAGGTTTCCGGCAGGTAGATTTTCAATGATTTCAGGGGTATTGATGGGCGAATTGGTATCAAAGCTACCCGTTACCCCTGTGGAAGTCTCCACCCCCGCATTGTCCCGACTGAACACTTCATAGGTATAGGTGCCGCTGTATTGGGTCACCGCAAGGCTGATGGAGCCGTCCTGTCCGTTGAAACAACTGACGGGTTCCACCTCGGCAATAACGGCCTCAATGGTGTTGTATTCGGGCATATTGACCTTGGTGGTGAGATAGGAACAACCCCCGCTGCCCACGTCGGTAACAGCAAAGATGTAATCCCCGGGAGTGGCTATGTCCCACTGAACCCGATCCGTGCCGTTGGAACTTCTGGGGGCCTGGGAGCCCAGGGGAAGGATCTCAACTTCGTAGTCCCCGGGTCCTTCATTGATGATGACCCATATGGATCCTGCATCCACCCCACTACCCGATGCATCACAGCTGATGGGATCCACGACATAATCGAAGGTGATATCGGTTGGGGTGTTGAGCTGTATCGTGGCGGTCGCCTCACATCCATTTTGGTCCCTTGCGGTCAGGGTTATGGTTTGGTCCGTTCCATTGTCTATTACCTCAAAGGTATTGGCGGTCTGGAAATTTGTACCATCAAACTCTGGGGTACCGTCGTTCATGCTATAGGTATAGCTTCCTGTCCCGGTTGGGGTTCCAGTTCCATCCCCATTGGTATCGGTATAAATGGTAATGGTGGCCGTCGAAAATTGATTGCTGGAAGGATTACAGCTGAATTCGGTATGGATGGCAGTTGCCATGGGAACGGAGGGCTCGTCGATGATAATATCACCCGATCGGTCCACACATCCCCTTTCGGACACCACCTCCACCTGATAGGTGTTTGGGGGCAATTCATCAAAAATTACCGTGTTCTGGGGTCCTGCAAACGGGGTGGTATCGTTTCCGATATACAGGAAATATTCAAAGGGACCGTCCGTATCGGTTCCCGACACCAGTTCGATCGATATGCTTCCATCATCGGCACCGTTACAACTAATATCGGTATGGGCTGTGGCCGCTATTTCCGGAGGGGTCACCGTGGAAACGGTCACCTCGGCTTCGTCCGAGCAGAGTGGTAGGGTATTCGAGGACAAATCGGTAACCAAGACCTTGTAATAGCCTGGTGACAGGTTATGGAATTCATTATTGCCCTGTGGAGAACCGATATCCACATTGGTGTCCCCGTCAATCAACTGGTATTCAAATTTCCCACTGCCCCCACTGGTAGTGACCGTTATGGTCCCGTCCCCTGCATTACAGGTGGGCAGGGAAGTGGCATCGGCGGTAATGGAAAAGAAGTCAAAGACCTCGGCCTCAACCGTATTGATACAGCCGTTGCCGTCGCGGACGGTTATGGTATAGCTTCCGGGGTTTGGGACCATAAAGGTGGTCCCGCTCTGGTAACCGCTTCCAATATTGTATTGGAAGGTGTTCTCAGGCTCCGGACCCGTGGTCAGGGGTGAAATGATATCGATCTGGTAGCCACTGGTGGCCGTACATTGGTTGACCACATTGGTCATGGGATCGGGCACCCCATCGGCCTGTTCGATCGTTTGGGTGACCAGGGCGGTACACCCATTGGCATCCTGCACATAGAAATCGTATTCCTCTGGGTAGGGACCCGGTATCTCAAAGGTCGTTGTGGCCGTAAATACGGTGGGTTCGGGATCTCCTGTGGGAACATAGGCATAGGCATAGGGTCCGCTTCCCCCGAATCCCCGCACGGTGACCAAGGCACCTACATTACAATTGGCCTCCAAATAGTTGTCAATCGCAATGGAAGGCGCATTCATGCCGATGAAGACCAAGGTACTCGCCCTGCAATTGGTATCGTCGTCACGGACCTCGATCTGGTAATTCCCGGGAGCCAATCCCGTATAGCTGTCGTTGTAGGGAGTGGATTCCCCGCTATGGGCCGTTGGTCCTTCAATCAGGGCTCCGGTATCCGTATTCCACAGCCATATTGTAAAATTATCTCCCGAAATTCCATCGACGGTATAATCGATGCTTCCGCTTCCGGCATCATTACAGGAGGCCATTCCGACGGTAGCCGCAACGTTGACCGGGTTGGGTCCTCCAATGGCGTCGATTTCCTCGATATAGACGCATCCATTGGCATCCATTACCTCCACAAAGTAGGTGACCCCGGGAACCACCAATCCGGTGACATCAAAAATATCTTCGCCCGGTCCGATTCCGGGTACAAATATTGGACTGCCGACCAACCTGAACTCATAGGGTGCCGTACCTCCAGTGGCCCGGACCCTATAGGGGAAATCCTCATCCGAACAATCCACTGGATCGGTATCCAAAGGATCCAAATCCAATTCATTTTGATCTATTACAACCTCATTGCGGACCTCACAGCCCTGGGCATCCACAACGACCACGGTATAATTGCCCGTTGGAAGGTTGTTGAAATTCATAGTGGTACTTGGGGAACCTATTGAGTTTTGCACTTCATTGCCCCCCATATCGAATACCCGGTAATCATAGGGTCCCACCCCATCGGTGACCGTGGTCTCTATGGAACCGTTGGCCACCCCCGAGCTACATACTGCGTCCGAGGCGGTCGAACTGGCCAAAAGTGGGTCGCTGTCCGCGATGGTGACGGTGATTTCAGGGCTGATACAGCCCCTGCTGTCCATGATGTAAAACCCACCATGGGTTCCAGGCCCATAGCCCGAAAAGATATTTTGTGTACTAAAAGTGTTCCCTCCATCATTACTGAATTCATAGGGGGGAATGCCCACGGTAAAATCCGGAACCAATTCCACGATTCCGTTGTCCTCCCCACATCGGGTATCCGTGGCAATGGCTGTTCCGGCAATTTCTTCCCTGGGAAGAACGGTAACCACATTGGAAAGGGTGGTACAGCCCCTGGCGTCGGTGACTTCGAATTGGTAGCTGGTGGGTGCCGTAATGGAACCGTCATTGGGTACGGAGAACACAAAGGAATTCCCAGAAATGTTATTGTTGTCCGTGGTATAGGGGCCTCCATTGATGCTCACCTCATAAGAATCGTAGTTCCCACCCGAGGTATAGCCGTTTGAGATGTTCACCCGGATTTCCCCTTCGGGCCCACCGCATTCCAGTTCCTGTATGGTCTGGGCATCGGCCCTTAGGGGCGGATTGATGGCTTGGGTCAAACTGTCCCTACAACCATTGGAATCCCGTACCTCAATGGTGTAATTTCCCGGGCTGAGACCCGAAAAACTGTTCGAGCTGACCCAAGTTCCGCTGTTGATTCGATATTCATAGGACCCAGTGCCCCCACTGGCATTTACCACCAAGGTAGAGGCATTGAAATTGTCATAGCAAAAATCAGAGGCCGTCTGGTCCAAGGCCAGTTCAGGGGATTCCAAGGGAGTCAGGTCAAAAGTGTCGGTCAGGGTACAGCCGTTGGCATCGGTCACTGTGATTTGGTAGCTTCCCGCCTGACTCAGGTTGGAAAAGGAAGGGTTGCCCTGGGGGCCCCTGGTGTTTCCGTTGGGCTGGGTCAGGGTGTATCGATATCCTCCCCATCCCCCTTCTACATGGATACGGACGGCACCCCTATTTCCATTTTGGCAGCTCATGTCGGTGACATCAAGACCAGTTTGTGCAAAGGGCATGGAAGGCTGTTCAATGACCAGGGTGGCGGTATCGGTGCAATGGGTCAGCTCATCGGTCACCGTAATCACATAGCTTCCCGCAGCCAGACCGGAAATGGGAAGGGTCCCGTTGCTTTGTCCGGTGATGGTACTGCCCCCATCGATGCTATAGCTGTAGGTGGATCCAAAACCATCCACCAGGAATCGTCCTGCCCCGTCGGAATCCCCCCAGCAACTGACCACCTTGGTCTGTTCTGCCCGGACCCCGATGGAACTTATATCGGTTATGGCATAGCTCTCATCGTAAAAACAGCCTGCCCCGTCGGTGACCCTGAAGGTATAACTACCCAGACCCAAATTTGTAAAGGTGCTGTTGGTCCCATTGTCCAGTAAGCTTCCTGCAGGGGCAATGATCTCATAGGTATAGGGACCGCTTCCACCGGTTACGGTCAGGTCCACGCTGGCAGTGGTATTGAGACAGTTCAGGGTGGAAATGGCAAACTCCAGGTCCCTGGGTTTGTCCAGGGTGTTGAAAACAATGTCGGAAAGTGCAGTCACACATCCATTGGCATCCCGGATCATTGGCGTATAACTCCCCACACCCAGATTCGGGAACACATTGTTGCTCCCAAATCCTGCCCCTATGCTGTACTGATAGGGTGCGGTTCCCCCGGATGCCCCATTTATGCTTATCTGTCCGCCAAATTCATTGCCACAACTGGGCAGGATATCTGCATTGGCAGTGGCCACTATGGTGGACGGAGTGCCGACCACGGCCGTTTGTGGACTGGTTTCACAGCTGAAAAGATCCTGCTGGTACCGCAATACCACATTATAGGAACCCGGGGCCAGGTTGGAAAATACGTTGCTCACCTGAAAATTGGCCCCATTGTCGGTGCTGTACAGGATTTCATATCCATAACCGTTGGTCACATCAACGGTGATCCTTCCGTTATCGGCGCCACCACAATTGGCGTCCTGCTCGCTGATGGTAAAAAGTGGCGGGGGAATATCCTCAACGCTGACCGCTCCGGTTTGTTGGCAGCCATTGGCATCCTCCACCAAAATAGTATAGGTCCCGGAAGAGGTTACCGAATTCTGGGTGGAGTTCCACACCCCGAACTCCAATCCTTTCCCTGTCATCCAGGGAAGCGT
>CALDPL010000173.1 GCA_937911965.1 uncultured Allomuricauda sp.
AACAATACAAGACATGTCAAAGAAAAACCTAAACAATATTTGTCATTGTTTAAAGACAGATCGTTATTTGGATTGACGATTGAAAGGAACAAACTTATTACGGAACATTTTATTATTGTTGGTAATAAAGACAATAATCATTTATTTGTCAGGTTGAACAACTCAAGAGAACCTATCATTTTAATAGAAGAAAACGGACATATATTCAATGGAAAAAGCGAAATCAAACAAACTGATATAGTAATTATCCATCCTCAAACAAATTATATCAACCATCGACCCGACTGGGTATCAAAAGGAAAAGAAATATATACAATACCACTTTCCAAAATTGAAAAGCATCAACACTTACTTGTTTTGGCTTATAGAAACAATGAATTCGAAAGTAATGGAATACCGGCGGATATTGTCGAAATCACAGATAGTGCACCAACAAGTGAACTCTACCTGTCAAAGGGTGATTATACAATAGTTATGAAAGACAGGAATTACAATATTGTAGAAGAATACAACATAGAAATTGAATAACTGTCACTCACGAAGAAGTATCCCATAATTGTGCCGTTCAATTCACGGTATTTGGATAATTGAATTCGGGCACCGTCAAATAAAGCCCTACGGACCAAAGGCCCTTGGGGAAGTAGATGGCGTAAATAAATGGCTCCCATGGTTTTTACCCAGTCCCATGGACAACTGGATGCGATATGTAAATTCGGGTGTATTGGCTTCCAAAACTGGTGGGGTAGATGCATAATATTTTCCATCACAAATTCTTGTTGTCAAGACAATCCACCAAGAAAGATTTTGCCCTGACTGAAGACGGTGCGATTTCGGCACACATTCGAGAACATTCTTTGTGGACATGGGAGATGGAATTTGATCAACCACCCGTTTCCATATGTGGTGCATCAACTGGTTTCGACTGAGGGGACCCTTGTTGTCGCAGAAATATTGAAAGCACCATAATGGCGAATATCGAGAGGAATTCACTTTGCCAGTTTTGGAGCGATTCAAACCAAAACCTAGAGCCCAATATATAGTCCGCGGCCCCGATCAAAGGCTCGCCCATACGATCGAGTTTCCCATTTTCGTCCTTAAGACTGCCATAGAAGTGCAGTGTAAAAGACAGTACAAATAAAATGACAAATGCGATGGTCAGTGAATGCCTATATATCGATAAAATCCAGCCTCCTGCCCTAACGGGCCACGGGGCACCCTTTCGCTTGGGCGAAGGCCGGCGGTCGACTTCCTCCTCTTTGTCAAAATCCTTGGATTCCGATGATCCCTTTTGCTGAAGAAAAATGGTGAAGAGGACAAACAATGCAATCTGTAAAAATTCAGATTCCCAATTTTCAAAAGTCGATTGCAAAAAATGCCCCGATAATAGGTATTGTCCAAGCTCCACAGGGGAAGAATTAGTCTGGAGCAACTCCGTATTGTACTCTTGCAAACCAAAGTAGATCTGTCCTACCTATGAGAATGCGAAAAAAGTTAAAAAAACCAGGGACAGGCCATTGTTGTACAGGAACTTTTTCATGGTGCAGTGGATTAGAACAATATTCAAATGCAGGGCCACTTGTCCATAGTATATCCGCAATGGGGGTGAACTACAGTGCCTCCCAATTTTAAAATCTGGATACTAAATTTACAGGCTTATGAAAAACTTGCTTGCCTCTATTGCGCAATAGGTTAGCATTTTCAATTTAAATCGAATGGACGTCTGTATTTCAAGTGAAGTGACAGGAAGCCTGTTAATATCAAAGTCCAAAAAATTATCGAAGGGCTTCCTTTTTTAATCCATCCTTAGGTTTTTTTATTCTTTTGTTAATCCAAACATCTGAGTACTAGATATATATTTGATTGTATGGAATGGTTTTGTCGGGATTGCTCCTTGATTTATTTCAAAATCGAGGAATGAAGGCCCCCTGCAACCTTTCCCATATTGACCACCAAACCACAGGCCATGGAAAATTTTTGCCCTTCCAATCCAATAAACCAAGGTTGTCCCGGATTCTCCCTTTTCGTCTTCCTTTCTTCGGTCCTGGCCCTGTAGGCACTTTCCTGACCTATCCCCTTTAATGGGCAACATTCAAAACGTGTGAAGTATCACTGACCAAAATAAAAGGACATGCCCCATATAACTTTAGAATCACACTTGCCGGGAATCACAGGGCTTCTCGAGTACCGCAAGGACACGGCGGGACCTATCCGCGACCTTACCCAGATCCTGCTCCGCGGTCCCTCCACCCTATCTTTTGGGGAAAGGGAGTTGATTGCTTCCATGGTTTCCCATGACAATGAATGTACATTCTGTACCTCGGCCCACAAAGCCGTTACCGATGTACTGTTGGGGGACGCAACCATCTTTGAAAAGGTCAGGGACGATTTGGAATCGGCTCCGGTCAGCGACAAGATGAAAGCCCTGCTCACTATTGCAAGACTGGTTGGACGAGGAGGCAAAAACGTGACCGATGCGTCCATTGAATCGGCAAGGGCCCTTGGGGCGAGCGATATCGAGATACACGACACCGTGCTCATCGCATCCCTATTCTGCCTGTACAACCGATATGTGGATGGCTTGGCCACCCAATTGCCCCAGAAACCCGAATATTTTTCCGAACTGGCAGATCGACTTGCCACCAAGGGATACATTCGGGTTCCCGAGGCCTATGAAAAACTCAAAAAAAACCACAACCCTTCCCATGAAAGCTAAAAAGATTTTTGCCGCATTATTGCTTATTCCCGGCCTTGCCCTCGGACAGGACCATTTGGTCTCCGGTACGGTACGCACTCAAACCAACCAGCCTTTGCCCGATGCCACGATTTTGATTCTGGGCAAGACCATTGGAACGACCACGGATGTCAATGGATATTTTGAATTGAATTCCCCAGAGGAATATCCTTTCAGAATCACTGTAAGTTATATTGGGTACACCTCCCAGCAGATCGATGTCATGGACAACCGCCCCATTCAAGTCATCCTGCAAACCCAAAGCGAGCAATTGGACGGCATAGTGGTCTCTGCCTCAAGGGTGGAAGAGAGTATTCTTGAATCTCCGGTGAGTATAGAAAAAATGGGGATCATGGATATCCGGAGAACCCCATCGGCAAACTTTTATGATGGCCTGCAAAATCTCAAGGGATTGGACTTTGTAACCAGCGGTCTGACATATAAGGAAATAAACACAAGGGGGTTCAACGATACCGGGAATGCAAGGTTCCTCCAATTGGTGGATGGTGTGGACAATCAGACTCCCGGACTCACCTTTGCCGTGGGAAATCTTTTTGGTTCCTCCGACCTGGATATGGAAAGTGTGGAGCTGATTCCGGGTTCGGCATCCGCCCTCTACGGCCCTGTTGCCTTTAATGGAGTATTGCTCATGCGCACCAAGGATCCGTTCCAGTATCAGGGACTGAGCATAAGCACCCGGGGCGGCCTAAACCACTTCAATGAACAATATACCGATGCACATCCCCTCTATGATCTTTCCATACGCTATGCCAAGGCCATTGGAGATCGGTTCGCCTATAAGATCAATGCCTCCTATTTTTCGGGATTGGATTGGTATGCGACCAATTATACGGATGTGGACGATCTTACTCCCCCGGGGCTTCGGGGGGACCAAAATCCTGCTCGGGATGCCCTTAACATCTATGGGGATGAGATCTCCCGGGAACTCCCCGGAATTGGCCGGGTGTCCAGGACCGGATACGAAGAACGGTACCTTATGGACTACGATGTCTACAGTTTAAAATTGAACGGTGCCTTGCATTACCGTTTGGGAAGCAATGCGGAACTGATCTATCAATACAATTTCAACAGGGGCCGTGCCGCCTATACGGGAAGCAACCGTTTTCAATTGAACAATTTTACCTTCGAACAACATCGCCTGGAGCTCAAGGGGGGCAATTATTTCATAAGGGCCTATACCAGCATCGAGGATTCCAAGGACTCCTATAATGCAAAAGGACTTGGACCCCTGATAAACAATACCTGGGTACAGGACCTCAGCGGCTCCGTGGTCCCCACCGATCAAGCAGATGACGTCTGGTTCAACCGCTACTCGGAGGCCTTTAACGGGAATATCCCCGGGGTAGACGCCGGGGTGCACACCGCGGCGAGGAACTTCGCCGATCAAGGCCGTTTTCTTCCCGGCAGTGAAGCCTTTGAACGGGAGAAGGAACGCTATATAGGCATACAGGGCCTGGCCGGTGCGGGCATCCTCAGCCAAAGTAAACTGTACCATGTGGAAGGCCAATATGATTTTACCGATATTGAACCAATAGATCTGTTGGTGGGTGGAAACTTCAGAATGTACGATATGTTCACCAACGGAACCCTATTTGATGATGCCGACGGTCCCATAGCCATAAAGGAAGGGGGCGCTTTCACGCAAGTCTCAAAGGACGTTTTGAATGAGAAATTAAGGTTGACCGGGTCACTGAGATACGATAAAAATCAAAATTTCAAGGGTCGGCTGACCCCTCGTGCCTCTGCTGTGTACACCCTCAAGGACAGGCATTATTTGCGGACATCCTTCCAAACGGGCTTTCGAAATCCATCTCCGGGCGATCAGTATATAAGGCTCAATGCTGGCCCCATTACCATCCTTGGCGGTGTTCCCGATAACAGCGATGACCTGACAGTTTACCAAAATTCATTTACCACCACATCGCTGGGTCCATTTTTTGGAAATCTGAGCCAATTGATGGAGGGTGGGACCCCATTTGAGGATGCCGTCGCGATATCCAAGGATCTCTTGGTTAAATCCGAGGTGGCCTATATCAAACCTGAACAGGTGAAGACCTTTGAAATCGGTTATAAAGGCCTTATCGACAACAAAGTACTCATCGATGCAAATTATTACTTCAGCAGCTACAGGGACTTTATCCTCAATCGGGTGGTCATAGAACCGGAAAGCCCGGTCCTGGCCGAGGATGGTTCGGTAAACATTGCCGCGGCCTTCGATCTTCTGGACGAAAACAGTCATTTGTACCAACTTTACACCAATGCTTCGGACAAGGTCAGTTCCCAAGGTGCAAGTTTGGGGCTCACCTTCCTTTTGCCCGGAAATTATACTTTGGGGGCCCATGGCACATGGGCGGACTACAACCTTAAAAATGCGGATCCAAACGACATTCCGGCCTTCAATACGCCAAAATTCAAGACTTCGGTCAGCTTTGGAAATGACCATTTGACCAAAAACCTTGGGTTCAATCTTGTCTGGAGGTGGCAGGATGCCTTTGATTGGTATGGCACCTTCAACCAATTGCGTCCGGGCGGGATCGAAGCCCATTCCATTGTGGATGCCCAACTGAGCTATACCCTATCGTCCTTGAGGTCCATCATCAAATTGGGGGCGAACAACCTTCTGAACAACCAGGTATACCAGGCGTATGGATCTCCGAGTATTGGGTCCGTAATTTATTTGGGCATAACCTTCGATGAACTTATACGCTAATGGGATATTCAAACGGTCCCGGCAGTGATACGCCCCTTGTAGGTCGCTGGTTTCTTTTTTCGGTGTGCTTTTTGGGCAATGTCCTTGCGGGCCAGGTTTCCACCCTGATGTCCGTTTACCTGCCAACGGTATTGGAATCCCTGTTGGACACGCCCTTGGAGGAAACCTCGGTCATTACGATAGGGACCTATATCAACACCGTATATCTTTTGGGATGGACCATTGGGGGGTTTTTCTGTGGGCTGCTCGCCGATGCCATTGGCCGGGTTCGATCCTTTGCCCTTTCCCTGGGACTCTTGGGGCTGTTCACCCTGTTGATCAGTTTTGTCAATACCTGGGAATTGATTTTGGTCCATAGGTTTTTTGCCGGGCTGGGTGCCGGGGGCATCATGGTGATTTCGGTGACCTTATTGTCAGAGGTCTGGCCCAAGGATACCAGGAACATCATCATTGGAATCGTGTCCATTGGGTTTCCGATCGGAATATTTTCCTCGGGAATGGTCAATTTGCTGTCCGATTGGAGGGAAGGCTTCCTTTTGGGTGCAATCCCATTGGTCCTGGCTCAAATCACTTTGTACGGCCTTAGAGAATCCGAGCCTTGGAAAAAATCCAAGGCCGCAGTATCCAAAATATCCAATATGGGGATGGTCAAGCAATACGGCCGTGAGCTCATCCATGGAACCGTATTGTTCGGCTCCATGTTGATCGGATTATGGGCCGTACTATCATGGTTTCCTGCCTGGATCCAAAGTTTGGTCCATCAATCCGATGGACAGAATGAAAGGGGTATTGCCATGATGCTCTTTGGCCTTGGGGGGCTCATCGGGGGTTTTTCATCAGGTTGGATTTCCAATGCCTTGGGCATCAATAGAGCTATGCTGCTTTGCTTTGGGGGCTGCACCCTGATGTCGGGATTGTTGTTTGGTCTGAATCCTGCCTTTTCTTGGGCTATCTATGTGGAAACGGCCCTGCTTGCCCTTTTTTTTGGAATCAGCCAAGGGGTATTGGCCTTTTACATCCCACAACTGTTCCCGATTGCCATAAGGGCAGGGGCAACAGGATTTTGTTTTAACTTGGGAAGGATATTTACGACAATCGCGGTTTTTTCACTCGGTGCCATGGTCGAAGTTCTAGGCAGTTATGGCAATGCCCTTTTGGTATTTTCCGCTGTCTTCATCCTGGGTTTTTTCAAATTGCTTTTTGGAAAAGGCCACAAACCACAAATTGGGATGTCCAATGAATGATTAAAATAATGTTCCAAAACAATAACCAAAAACCAAAAAATCCATGGTCCATATCAAAGTAGTTGAAGGAATTCCGGGAATAAGAAGTCTGGTCGACTTTAGGCCCGATACAGGGAAACCGCTTTATGCATTGGCCGAGGTTCTATTGCGGGGCGAGTCATTGCTTTCCCCTGCGGAACGTGAACTCATCGCAGCCTATGTCTCCTCCCTTAACCAGTGTGAATTTTGCACGCTCAGCCATGCCGCCGCGGCTCGTGAGCTTTATCACAGCAATGGGGATATTGTCGATCTGACGCTCCAGGACTTTAACGACGCCCCCCTGTCCCAAAGGATGAGGGCCCTGCTCCATATCGCCGGAAAGGTACAGCAGAGTGGGAAGGCGGTTACCTCCCAAGATATCGAGAGGGCCAAAGAACAGGGGGCCGATGACAGTGCGATCCATGATACGGTGTTGATCGCGGCGACCTTTTGCATGTTCAACAGATATGTGGATGGCCTCGCCAGTTTGACCCCAACGGACCCAAAGGAGTATCAGGCCATGGGAAAACGCTTGGCCGTTCACGGATATCAATTTCCTAAAAAAGATTGAAATGGCCCATATAAACATTGATGAAACGCTACCTGGGATTCGGGGATTGATGGATTTCAGTCCCGCTACGGCCCGGCCCATGAACGAACTGGCAGAATTGCTTTTACGGGCTGAAAATACCCTGAGCCGTGGGGACAGGGAATTGGTTGCCACCTATGTTTCTTATTTGAACGACTGTTTCTTTTGTCAAAATGCCCATGGGGGAATCGCCCAGCATTATTTGGAATGTGATATGGAATTCATCGATGGAATCAAGGAAGATTATTCAAAAAAGGCCATTTCCGATAAACTTAAAGCGCTGTTGGCCATTGCGGGAAGCGTATGCAAAGGGGGGAAATATGTAACGGAAGAACAAATTGATCGGGCTCGTTCCCTTGGGGCCAACGATATGGAAATCCATGATACTGTATTGATTTCCGCGAGCTTCTGTATGTTCAACCGCTATGTGGACGGTCTGGGGACCTCAGCTCCCCGGGATCGGAGTTACTATGTCGCCCGGGGGAAACAGCGGGCCGAAGAGGGGTATGCGAATTTTGATCCAAAAAAATGAACCCATGAAAAAAATATTCTATGTCGCCTTGACCGCATTGGTCCTTTTTGAAGTGCTGAAGATCTATCTGATCATGCCGATGCCGGGAAGCCAAGGAATGTCCGGTATCGATCTGGCCTATTTTATGGAAGTTTGGAAATGGCCCATTCGCTTGATACTCGGAATCCCGATCATTATGGGAGCCCTTGCGGCATACCGATCGAAACCCCTGATCATGCTTCTTTCCCTGGGAGTCGCCCTTGTGATTGTGTATTTTTTCAACTTTGAAATGAAGGCGGACGAAATGTTCCTTCAACCAAGCCGCGTAACTATGGCGAACGCGGCCAACAACACCGTCGCCATGGATAAACTGGTCGTCGGAATCCACCACAAGGGTGAATCAAGGGCCTACCCCATTCAGTTGATCGCCTACCACCATCAAGTGATGGACACGGTCAAGGGAGAACCGGTCATGGTCACTTACTGTTCGGTATGTCGTACGGGCAGGGTGTTCGAGCCCTTGGTACAAGGAAATCCAGACTCCTTTAGGCTGGTGGGAATGAACCGGTACAATGCCATGTTCGAAGATGGGTCCACCAAGAGTTGGTGGCGCCAAGCCACGGGAGAGGCCATTGCGGGCCCAATGACAGGTGAATTTTTACCGGAACTGATGAGTGAACAGATGAGTTTGAAAAAATGGCTCGATCTCTATCCCCAAAGTAAAATTTTGCAACCGGACCCCGGTTTTGGGGAAGAATACGATGAGCTTGAAGATTACGATTTCGGGATCGAACGTGGAGACCTGACCCGTACCGATACCCTGTCCTGGAAGGAAAAGTCCTGGGTGGTGGGCATCCAATTGGGAGATTCCGCCAGGGCGGTCGATTGGAACAGACTCAAAGCGGAACGTCTCATCAATTTTACAGTTTCGGGAAAACCCTTGATGGTCGCCTTGGCTTCGGACAATCAAAGTTTCTTCGCCTTTGAGCGTCCCGGGAAAATGGAATTCGAACTCATCAACGACAGTCTGGTCGGTGGGGAAGTCCGCTATGGTCTGTCGGGCCACCCAAATACCAAAAGCAACCCTTCCCTTCGACGGGTTAAGGCCTATCAAGAGTTTTGGCACAGTTGGAGGACCTTCCATCCGGAGGCCAAAATCATTGAATGAACCCTTTCACAAATCATCATGGATTGAAGGTTCTTGCTCAAAAAATATTATATGATTACAACGTCCATGACACCATTGTCCTATATTTGCTTAGGAGACTGCGGACCAATTTTCAAGGCATTATTGGTCATAATCCATGCTTCCATTTCCCGAAATGGAAATCCAGTATTCCCCTATGAGGGACTGAAACAACAACCAAACCATATGATCATGAGACACCACTTAAAATTCCTTGCCCTGCTGCTGCTCTGTGGGGCAACTGCCCTTGGACAAGGTCAAAGGAACTATCGGCCCACAGCGGAAAATCTTGAGGCCAGAGCCTGGTTCAAGGAAGCCAAATTTGGAATGTTCATCCACTGGGGGGTCTATAGCATCCTGGGAGATGGGGAATGGGTGATGAACAATCAGAACATACCCATTGATGCCTATGAAAAGCTCCCCGGATTTTTCAACCCCATTGACTTTGATGCCGAATCTTGGGTAAAACTGGCCAAGGGGGCTGGGATGAAGTACATTACCATAACCAGCAGGCACCATGACGGCTTTTCTATGTTCGACACCGGGGCAAGCGACTATAACATTGTGGATGCCACTCCCTTTGGCAGGGATGTGCTCAAGGAATTGGCCGTGGCCTGTGAAAAGGAGGGAATCAAACTGTTTTTCTATTATTCCCTGTTGGATTGGAACCGGGACGACTATTTTCCCAGGGGAAGGACCGGAACGGACATCCCGGGCCGGGGTGAGGGCCAATGGAGGAAGTACATCGATTTCATGAAGGCACAACTCACCGAGCTCTTGACCAATTACGGGGAAATTGCCGGTATTTGGTTCGATGGGCATTGGGATCAAAAAAAGTGGGATGGCAAAAGGTTCGGGGAACTTCAAGTGGATTGGCACTACGATGAAATCTATAGATTGATCCACAACCTTCAGCCCAATTGTCTGATCGGCAACAACCATCATTTGGCCCCTATCGAAGGGGAGGATTTTCAGATGTTCGAAAAGGACCTTCCCGGAAAGAACACCACAGGTTTTGGCAGTTCGGCCTCGGACATTGGACAGTTGCCCCTGGAGGTCTGCGAGACCATCAATGGGTCCTGGGGGTTCAACCTTCAGGACAGAAGCCACAAATCGGAAAAGGAACTTATCCATTATCTGGTCAAGGCGGCGGGCTATGGCAGCAATCTTTTGCTCAACGTGGGGCCCATGCCCAATGGGGAAATTCAAAAGGAACATCGGGAATCCCTCAAAAAGATCGGGAAATGGATGTTGGAAAATGGGGAAACCATATATGGAACCCAGGCCGGGCCCGTCCCGACAAGTGATAAGTTGGCATCCACCAAAAAGGGGAACACCATCTATCTGCACCTGTTGGAGCCCAAGGAGAATCTGTTCCTGGACGGCCTTGAACTGAATATTCGGGAAATTAGGCTCTTTAAGGGCAAGGATCCCCTGAAGTTTCAAGAAAACGAGTTTGGACTCTTGGTCCAAATCCCCAAGGAGCGGCTGGATGGGGTGGACACCATAATCGAAATCCTATTGGATTGAGAGGTCCAAAAAAAAGCCCTGGATTCCTCTGCAATCCATGCTGTAGAATCCTGGGTCTTTGATATGTTCCGGTTGAACTTCGCCCTTAAACTATCCCAAAGGGACGGCCAATAGGGGAATGTTCAATTCGTCGATAAGATCTTTTTTATTGTTGGAGGTGAACAGCCCATAGACCAGGTTTTTCTTCCTGTGGCCGGCCACAACCAGGTCAATGTTGCATCCATCGACCAATTTTATGAGCGACTTGGTGACGGTGCCTTCGATGATTTGGCCCTCGATCTTGACATTGTGCTTTTCTTTCACCTCTTGGGTCCATCGCTCCATGCTATCGGATATTTCCTTTTTATCCTTTGCCAATTTATCATACTTGAACTGTGGGCCGGCTTCCCGGATTCGATAATCCTCAGGCTCGGCTTCTGAAACGTGTACCAACCAAATCTTGGCGTCGGTCAATTTTGCAATCCCTACGGCTTGGTCTATGAGTTTTTCCGCGTCTTTCAACCGATCAACGGCCACTAGTATATTCTTCATAAAATTTAAATTGGTTTGAAAAGGGAAGTTACAAAAAATTGAACGCAATCCTCATTCGTTCCTAAATTATTGAAAACGATCCCTCAGGGCAACAAAACAAGAATTCGACTGGATTCCCCACCCGATCAGCCCAATTGTTCCCTTATCCAGTTCGGGTCGGGCTCCACGATCTGACCCTTGTACATGGCATCAAGGCCAAATTGAACGCAAAGGGCGGCCTTGGCCCCTGTCAGAACATTGGACATGGGCTGGGAAGCGGCATGTATGCTGTCCCTAAAATCCATCAATGCCTGTTTGCTCGGGTCCCCGTGTTCGATTTCAACTGGGATGCCCCTGCCCTGTTCCCAGTTCAGGGTGGCCCCAGAGACCCCGTCGAGTTCCCCCAGCTCCTTGGCCATGTTGCCTTCCGGATGGAACCAGGCTTTGGTATAGTCCAGAACAAAACTTCCCTTGTCACCCATGATCCGGATCTTGTAATCGTCCATGGCATTGCTGGTCAAACAGGTGAAGCTCGCCCTTACCCCTTTGGGATAGCTGTATATCATATGGATGTTGTCATAGGTTTCCCTTCCGTCCTTCCAATAATCGATTCCTCCGATGCCCATCACCTTTTCAGGCATGGAACCCAGGACCCAATTTGTGAAATCCAATTGATGGGAACTGAGTTCGGCCAAGAGCCCACTTGAATATTCACGGTACATCCTCCAATTGATCATCCGTTCCCATTTGGGATCGGGGACCGGTCGACGCCAATTCCCGTTTCGGTTCCATTGGCAATCAAGGGCGGTTATGGTCCCGATCGTTCCATTTTTGATTTCATCGACGATATGGGTGTACAAGCGGGAACTGTGGTACTGATGGCCCACTTGGACGATCCGGTCCGATTCCTTGGAGCGTTCCACCAGGGCCTTTATGGCCCCATAGCCCTTGGCCATGGTCTTTTCAACGTATACATGCTTGCCCGCATCCAGGGCCTCGATCGCAATTTGCGCATGTGAGCTCAAGGGGGTCGCGATCAAGACCGCATCGACATCCCGGTCCTCCAATAATGAGCTGTGGTCGGAATGGGCCCTGGCCTTTCCCTTGACCCTTTGGATGGCCGATTCCAGCCTGAAGGGGATAAGGTCGCTGCAGGCCACCACCCTTAGGTTGGGGATTGTCTCGATGATCGGGATCAATCCCCCTCCCCGGTCCCCGGTACCGATGACCCCTATGTTTATGGTGTCATTGGGGGATTGCAATCCCTTGCCCAATAAAGTGGGGGCATAGAGGGCGGCCGTTGTGGCCAGGCCGCCCTTGAGTACAAATTCACGTCGTTTCATTCACTCTTACAATTTGGGTTCCCATCCATCGGCATACTGCCTTTTCCAGGATTCCATGGCCTTTGCACTGTTCAGTACCTTGCCCGTATTGACATCGACTTCCAGGGTATGTCCCGCGTCCTGGGCCATATTGCCCAAATGGCAGAGCATGGTCGAAATGCTTGCATCGGCAATGTCCGAATGCAGGGAGGCATCCATTCTGATGGCCTTGAAGAAGTTGGCCACATGGTCCAGGTCCAATGCCCCAATGCCCTGGGTGTCCAGGGTGGCACTGATACTTTCCTCGTTCTCGGTCTTCAACAGATTGCCCGCCAGGTCGTAAAGTTTATAAAAGTTCCTGCTCAGCTCAATGGCCCCCTTTTCCCCATAAAGGGTCGCCCCCCGTCCCGGTCTTTCGGGTTTCATCAATCCCCGGCTGTGGGAGGTCCAAGTCATAAACTTGTCGTCTTCAAAGGTGTAGGTGACCTGTTGGTTGTCCACAAATTCCCAATCGTCGTCATAGGAATAAATCCCTCCAAAGGAGGTAACCGTTTGAGGCAGGTCCACCCCAAGGGCCCACCTGCAGATATCGATCTCATGGGTACCGTTGTTGTGGATTTCCCCGGTGCCCCAGCTGCGGAACCAATGCCAATTGTAGGGGTGGACATTGTCCCGATAGTTTTCCCTGGGTGCAGGACCCTGCCAGAGGTCCCAGTCCAAGGTCTTGGGCACATCTATGACCTTGCCCTTTCCAATGGATGCCCGATTGTTGGAATAATAGGCCTCTCCCTTGAACACTTTTCCGATGATCCCGCTTTTGATTTCTTCCACGGCCAATTGGGAGGTTTTGGCCGATCGTTGCTGGTTGCCCATCTGTACCTTTTTCCCGTACTTTTTCTGGGCCGAGACCAACAGATCGTTTTCATGGGGGTTGTGGCTGCAGGGTTTTTCCACATAGACATGCTTTCCC
>CALDPL010000174.1 GCA_937911965.1 uncultured Allomuricauda sp.
GTCTAGGGTTGCCGGAAATATCATCTCATATCCTGCTTTCGGAAGTTTCCGGGAACAGGATTTTTGATTTTGTGGCCCAAGGCAAGCCAACAGGGACATGAAACGATTATACCTGGGGCCAAAGTTTGGGAATTTAACAAAAATTGTAAAGTTTACTTGTCTTATTGTAAAATATGCTTTACTTTTAAACAAACTTTAAGCCCATGACAACAAATTTATTGCTCTCGCACAAATACAAAGCTTTGGGCTGGTGCCTCTTGGTTCCTGAGTTTTTCGGACTACGAGGCATTCCCCTGGAACGCCAAAGTATTTGCACTCTTCAACGAAGACATACTCGAAAAAGGCCAATTCTTCGGTTGGGTAGATACCAACCTGACCAATACCCTTGTCGGGGCCCTCTTCATTGTCGGGGCCCTCTTGGTCAGCTTCACCAAGGAGAAAAGAGAGGATGAATTCATTGCCAAAATCAGATTGAACGCTTTATTGTGGGCCGTATTGGTCAATTATATATTGTTGTTGTTGGCCTTTCTCCTGGTCTACGGGATGGGATTCCTCCAAGTGATGGTCTACAATATGTTCACGATCCCTATCATTTTCTTGGCCCGGTTCCATTATCTATTGTACCAGAGCAACAAAACCTTGTCGGATGACCAATAATATCAAGGTCCATCGGGCCATTCTGGGGCTCACCCAGGAAGAACTGGCAAAGCGGGTGTCGGTCAGCAGACAGACCATAAACGCCATGGAGGCAAATAAATATGTACCTTCCACGGTACTGGCCCTTAAAATTGCCAAAGTCTTTGAAACCACGGTCGAAGAACTGTTCCTTCTCGGGGAAGGGGATTGAGCCCCCAACAAGTTCCCCACTGCTTCCTTGGCTCAGGTTTTGAGGCAAAAAAATGTGTGGGAGCGACACCTGAAATGCCCTTTTTCCCTTTTGGAACTTTGTTTCAACCACAATCTTCTTAATGTTATCATAAATATGAAAATCAAATGGTTCCATAGACAAAAAGTATGGAACGATCCCTTATATTTAGCCGTCACAGTATAACTTTAAAGAAAAAATGAACGAAGATTTACTGACACAGGCAGAACAGTTCGAGAGCAGGCCCATGAGCCATATGTCGACCAGCGATAGGGTGGAGGCTTCCAGGGAGGCAAAATCCCTCATACTCTCCATCAACGAAATCTACAAGAAGACCAAGGATTCAGATCTAATGGACCTGATGAAGCGTCTTACCAATAAGAAGCGCAAAATTGAGAAACGCCTCAAGGGAGCTCCCTTGGTCTAGACACCTCATGGATTCAATGTGTTGATACTCAAATTAAAAGAATTATTTAAAATTCTTTTGGAAGCTGGCCTTGCTTCTTATTTTCCATCCATAAAGTTTTTGTTACCGATTATATCCCAATTCATGCCACCAATAAAATTGTGGATTGTCCCAAGGAACTTTTGATTAATTTCACAGGGCGAAACACAAAAACAATATTTGAAATGAACACTTTGGACACAAAATTGGGATATCTATTCTGGTACATGGTAGTCGCCATATCCGTGGTATCCCTCATTGGCAATCTGTACCGATTCATTTTTTGACCCTGGCCCCAATCCATACCAAGAAAGAACCCGGTTAATAATGTCTCTCTCCAAGGCACCTTTCAAAGGTGCCTTTTGCATACCGTACCCTTCGGCCCATAGGGTATTGAATCCCCGAAAACCTTCCCCTGGGATTTGGGGCCTTTTCCCAAAACAACCTACCTTTGGGAATATATTTCAACACCCAAATGGACATGGACCCGGGCCAAAACCTTCTTTTGATACTCATCCGAAATCCGGAATTGGGCAAATGCAAGACCCGATTGGCCGCCCAGGTGGGCGATCAGGCCGCATTGGATATCTATAAGTTCCTATTGGCACACACCCTGGAAGTGACCAAGGACCTGAAGGTGGACAAACGGGTACTCTACTCCAGGGAGGTCCTGGAGGACGATATCTGGGATTCCAAAATCTATCAAAAGCGATTGCAACGGGGAGAAGATCTGGGGGAGCGGATGGAGCAAGCCTTCAAGGAAGGTTTTCGGGACGGTTACTACAATATAGCGATCATCGGCAGCGATCTCTACGACCTGACCCAGGAAAATCTGGAAACTGCGTTCGGCCGGTTCGACTCCCATGACTTTGTGGTCGGCCCGGCCCAGGATGGGGGCTACTATCTGCTGGGCATGAAATCCATGAAAGAGGAGCTCTTCCGCAACAAGGCCTGGAGCACCGACCGGGTGCTGTCCGATACCCTTGGGGACCTGAAAGGGGAAACCATTGCCCTTTTACCGGAGCGGAACGATGTGGACCTTTTTGAGGACATCCGGGACTTGGAGGTCTTTGCTCCATACATAAAACACATTAAGGCATGACAAAGGAACAACTGCAGGAATCGGTCGATTATTTGGTAAAAAGGGGGTTCGACGCCCCGGAAGTGGGCATCGTGCTGGGCAGTGGCCTGGGAAAACTGATCGATGGGGTGGAAGACCCCATCGTGGCCCATTACAACAACATCCCCTTCTTCCCCCTGGCGACCGTGGAGTTCCATTTCGGAAAATTGATCTATGGAACTTTGGCCGGAAAAAAAGTGGTGGTCATGCAGGGACGTTTCCACCTCTATGAGGGTTATGATTTTGTGGACATCACCTACCCCATCCGGGTGATGCACCAATTGGGCATCCAAAAACTTTTGGTGTCCAATGCGGCCGGAGCCATCAACCTGGACTTCAAAAAAGGGGACCTCATGATCATCGAGGACCACATCAACCTTCAAGGGGGGTCGCCCCTGGCCTTCGGGAACGTGGTCCAATTTGGAAAACGCTTTGTGGACATGAGCGAACCTTATGATCCTGATATGCGCAAAAAGGCGGAGGCCATAGCGGCCCGAGAGGGCATTTCAATCAAAAAGGGGGTCTATGTTTCCGTAGTGGGGCCCCAATTGGAGACCAAGGCCGAATATCGTATGCTCAAACTCTTGGGGGCCGATGCCGTGGGCATGAGCACCGTCCCGGAAGTGATCGTGGCCAACCACCTGAACCTGCCCATTCTGGCCCTGTCCGTCCTGACCGACGAATGCGATCCCGACCATTTGGAGGAAGTCAAGGTGGAGGATATCCTTGCCGTGGCCGAGAGGACGGAGCCCCAATTGATAAAATTGTTCACCGAACTGATCAAGACCCTGTAAGGGCCCTGGGGTCGGGATTCCTCATTCCTCGATTTCCAGTTCGGCATAATCCCTCATGATGCCATCCCCGATCCATCGGGCAAAACGCTCCCTGTTGGGGGGCAATACGATTTTTTCCTTCGATTTCCTGGAACTGTTTTCCAAGGTGAGCAGGCTCAGGGGCGGAAGGATGTTGTTGGAAAGATACAGGCTGTTGCGATCTTGGAAGACCATATCGGAATCCAGGTTCGAAACATTCCCCCCACTGTGGTCCCTGAAGGATTTTTGTATGTTCACCGCAAGCCGTTGGCCCCTTCCGTTTTTATGGTCGTGTTGGAGGGTCACCACCATGGGCAGGGATTCGTCAAGGTCCCGGGTACGGATCACCAACACCCGTTGGTACTTCCCACTGTTCTGCAGGTACCGCCTGTTGACCGCGTCGATGTAGTCCCCCAACCTTTGGGGGCCCCTGGGGAGGGGACCGTCACTTGGATCCAGGTCCCCATCCCCCATCACATAGACCTTGGCCCCGTGGACCATGAGGTCGGCGGCCAGCCTTTTGATCAGATCCCGGACAAAGGTGTTCTCCAATAGGGTTTCCTGATCGTCGATGATATAATAGACCGCATCCTTCAGCTGATCGCTCCTCAGGGACATCCGGGCCAGTTCCCGATCGAACAGCGGCTCCTCCACCCCCAAGGTGGTCTTGACCACGACCCCCGTGTTCTTGAAGGCGTCGCCGCTCTTGGGGATCCTATAGTCCTCCCCCACTTTTAAAAAACTGCCGCCATGCAGCATCCCGGCATTGAGTTCCAGAAATTCCCCATAGTGTTTCACGGGATCCAGGCCCTCTTTGCGCAAAAGGGAAAATATACCGTCACCCGGCTCCGCCTTTACGGTATAAAAGGGGGGGTCCTGGGCAAAGGCCAGGCTATAGGCACAAACCCATGACAAAAAAAATGTCAATGTCTTCATTTAAATATCGAATTGGGGGGGTGTGCTGCAAATATGCTAAAAAATGCCGGGCAAAAACAGTCTTCAATGTAAATTTTTGGTTGTTTTTTGGACCCGATCGATTCCGGCCGGGTCAACTCCGCGGAAAAAGCTTAGATTTGATTCCCTGAAGGCTAAACCAAAAAGCTAGTGGCTGACATCAAGGTCATCATTCCCGCTATCAACGAAGGGGATTCCATTGGAAAAGTGGTATCGGAACTGCCCGAACAGGTTTCGGAAATCGTGGTGGTGGACAACGGTTCCAAGGATCAAACCATGGAAAACGCCCGAAAGGCGGGGGCGACCGTGATCAAGGAAACACGCAGGGGCTATGGCTCCGCCTGCCTAAAGGGAGTGGAATATATATCAAAACAATCCAAAGCAGGGGACATTATCGTATTTATCGACGGGGACTATTCGGATTATCCGGCGGAACTGGATAAGGTGGTGGCCCCAATTTTGGAGGACAATATTGATTTTGTGGTGGGAGCGAGGAGCAAATCCCTTCGGGAACCCGGGTCGATGACCCCCCAACAGGTTTTCGGAAATCGGTTGGCCACCTTTTTGATGAAACTGTTCTTCAATTCAAAATTTACGGACCTGGGCCCCTTTAGGGCCATCCGTTTTGAAAAGCTGAAAGCACTGGAAATGCGGGACACCACCTATGGATGGACCGTGGAAATGCAGCTGAAAGTGCTGCGACACAAAATGACATATACCGAAGTACCAGTGCATTATAAAAGAAGAATTGGGGTATCCAAGGTTTCAGGTACGCTAAAAGGAACTATATTTGCAGGCATTAAAATTTTGGGTTGGATCTTTAAATACAGTGTGAAATAAAATGGGACTCGCTATCGCTATCGTCATTATTGCTATTTACAGTACCGCCTTGATGCTCATCTTCTTCTATAGTCTGGCCCAGCTGAACCTACTGGTCAATTACCTGGGCTATAAAAAACGGATCGAGGAAGCACCAAAATTCAACCTTTTGGATCCCAAGGAAATTCCCTTGGTCACCATTCAACTTCCCATTTACAACGAAGAGTACGTGATGGAACGGCTCTTGGAGAACATCGCCAAGATTGAATATCCAAAGAGCAAACTGGAAATCCAGGTCCTGGACGACTCCACCGACGATACCGTGGCGGATACCGCTGCACGGATCGAGGAACTTCAAAAGACGGGACTTGACATTCAGCATATCCGAAGGGAGAACCGAAAAGGCTTTAAGGCCGGGGCCCTCAAGGAAGGCCTTGCCATCGCAAAAGGGGAGTTCATCGCCATCTTTGATGCCGACTTCCTTCCCGAGAGCGATTGGCTGAAAAAGACCGTGCCCTACTTCAAGGACCGTGAAATTGGTGTGGTACAGACCCGTTGGGGCCATATCAACCGGGACTATTCCACCCTGACCCGGATCCAGGCCTTTGCCCTGGATGCCCACTTTACCCTGGAACAGGTGGGAAGGAATTCCAAGGGGCACTTCATCAACTTCAACGGCACCGCCGGAATCTGGAGAAAGGAATGCATCCTGGATGCCGGCAATTGGGAGGGGGATACCCTGACCGAGGACCTGGACCTGAGCTATAGGGCCCAACTTAAAAACTGGAAGTTCAAATACCTGGAGGATGTGGAGACCCCGGCCGAACTGCCGGTGGTGATCAGTGCCGCCCGTTCCCAACAGTTCCGATGGAACAAGGGAGGGGCCGAGAATTTCAGGAAGACGGTATGGAGCGTGATCCGGGCCAAGAACATCCCTCTGAAGACCAAATTGCACGGGGTGATGCACCTGTTGAACAGTTCCATGTTCCTCTGCGTGTTCATTGTGGCCCTTTTGAGCATCCCCATGCTATACATCAAGAACACTTACGGGCATCTGGGATGGGTCTTCGAGGTGACCAGCTTCTTTATCGTCAGCACCATCATCCTGTTCATCTGTTATTGGTTTACCTATAAGAGCATTCAGGGCAGTGGTTTTGACAATTTCGTGGACTATATCAAACTCTTTTTTACCTTCTTTTCCGTGGCCCTGGGCTTTTCCCTTCACAATACCGTGGCCGTACTGGAAGGACATTTGGGCAAGCGCAGTGAATTTGTGCGCACCCCCAAGTTCAACATCAACAGCCTTACCGACAGTTGGAAGGGCAACAAATACCTGACCAAGAAACTGTCCCCCAATATGATCCTGGAGTTCGCCCTGATGCTCTATTTCCTATTTGGCATGTACAGTGCGGTCCCCCTGAACGATTACGGACTGTTCCCCTTTCACCTGATGCTTTTTCTGGGATTTGGATTTGTGTTCTTCAATTCCCTGACCTCCAAGGCGTAATCCCATGTTGGCATACTGGCGGCTGCATAAATACCCGATACTTTTTGCCCTCGCCTCCGCCCTGTTCCATTTCAGTTTTGGATACGATCTGGTCCGTACGGACTTCCCCAAGCTGTTGATGCTCTATGCGGCCCTCTTCTTTTTCCTGTTCAAGATCATGCAGTTCGAGAAATGGAACTTCAATTTTCTGTTGGGGGTCGGCATACTGTTCCGCTTGGTTTACCTCTTTGCCGAGCCCAGCCTCTCCCCCGATCATTTCCGTTTCATCTGGGACGGGGAACTCTTGAAAAATGGGATGAACCCCTACCTGTACACCCCGGATGGGCTTATGGAAGACGGAGGGGCCACCCTGGCCAATATGGGGGAGCTCCACCGGGGCATGAGCGATCTCAATGCCCGGAACTACAGCAATTACCCCCCGGTGAACCAATTGTTCTTTGCCCTGTCGGCCCTCTTGGGGGGCGGAAGCATCCTGGGGTCCATAGTGGCAATGCGCCTGACCCTGATCCTGGCCGATCTGGGAGTGCTTTACTTTGGAAGGAAATTGCTGTCGAACATGAGCCAGGACCACCATATGGCCTTTTGGTATTTTTTGAACCCCCTGGTGATCATCGAACTGACCGGAAACCTCCACTTTGAGGGCCTGATGCTGTTTTTCTTTGTCTGGGCGCTCTATCTGGTATCCAGGAACCAATGGGTCTGGGCAGCCCCCGTCTACGCCCTTTCCATCATGGTAAAACTGGTGCCGTTGATGCTCCTGCCCATCTTTTTGAAATACCTGGGAGCAAAAAAGAGCACGGCCTTTTTTCTACTGGTGGGCCTGAGCTTTCTTTTGATCCTCTTGCCGTTTTATTCCCCGGATTTCCTGGCCAATTACGGCAAGACCCTGGGCCTTTGGTTTTCCAACTTTGAATTCAATGCCGGGATCTATAAATTGGTGAAGCAGCTTGCGGTCACCTACTTTGACGCCAAACCCTGGGAACTCATCAAAGTGTACGGGTCCATGTTGATCCGGGTCATGGTCGTCATCTGCCTGTTGATCGCCCTGTTGAGACGAAACAACAGCCTGCAGTCCCTGATCACTTCCATGGTCCTGCTCCTTTCCTGCTATTACTTCCTGTCCAGTACGGTGCATCCCTGGTACATTGTATTTTTACTGGGCATGGCCATTTTCACCGAATACAGGTTCCCCCTGCTCTGGACCTTTACCATCATCCTGAGCTATCAGGCCTACTCCCATCCCGAGTTCAGGGAAAACCCTTGGTTGGCGGCCATTGAATATGTTTTGGTATTCGGTTTCTTTATTTATGAATTGATGGGCAGGGAATCAAAAAAGTTATATTTTCATAAAAAATAGCCTTGAATCTAGGTCAGTTCGGATTAATTTGTACATTTGGTCCCCTATGAACGAACAAGGATACATATCATCCAACATGAGCGTCCCTACGCCCATCAGCCCGTTTACTTTCCGTCGCCGCCCGTAAGGGTGCCTTATCATTTATGGAAATAGGTGAGTCCATTTCCGCAGAACCGATCCCGTTTTTTCACTCAGTCATTATCCGAATCAATCGCGCGCAATGAAAATTGTAATTGCCAACGAATCCCATTTTAAATACGCACAGATCATCTGCGACACCATAGCGGAATCCGCCCTGGTCCGAGGGACCGGAATTGCCAAAAGGACCCCCGAGTACATCATGCAAAGGCTCAAGAACGGCAATGCCGTGATCGCCCTGGATGGGGAAAACTTTGCGGGTTTCTGTTATATTGAAGTATGGGGCAACAAGGACTTTGTGGCCAACTCCGGCCTGATCGTCCATCCCGATTACAGAAATCAGGGACTGGCCAAAAAGATCAAACAGGCGGTCTTTGACCTGAGCCGGAAAAAATTTCCGGACGCCAAGATCTTTGGGATCACCACCGGGCTGGCCGTTATGAAAATAAACTACGAACTGGGATACCGGCCCGTGACCTTTTCCGAGCTCACCAACGATCCCGAATTCTGGAAAGGCTGCCAGACCTGCAAGAATTTTGACATCCTCACCCGGACCCAACAAAAGATGTGCCTTTGCACCGGAATGCTCTACGATGCCAAGGCCAAGAAAACGGAACCCAAGAAAATCAATTGGAAGGCCTTCCAACGACTCAAACAGATCAAGGAGAGCCTCTTTTTGAAAATGAAACCAAAAC
>CALDPL010000175.1 GCA_937911965.1 uncultured Allomuricauda sp.
CTCCCCCTTAAGGGGGAGGGGGAAAGCAGGCCGGGTCTGGGGTACACAGACAACGCCATCAATCCGCCGTCAGCAGTGAAGGCTCGGCCGCAGCCTTCGAAGCTTGGGCCTGGCCTTCGGCGCGGGCGATGTAGCCCTTGGACTTCTCGACCTCGTCGCTGAGCACGTCGACGGTCTGCTTCATGCTGGCGAGCGCCTTGACCTTGAAATTGTCGACCTCGTCCATCGTGTCGTAGATGTTCTGGAACGCGCGCTGCAGCGTCTCCATCGGGATCGTGCTGCCGGCGGCCTGTTCGTGGATCTTGGCGGTGTTCTCGCGCAGCAGCTTGCCCGTGGAGTCGATGATTCCCGCCGTCGTTTCGTTGAGCGAAGTGATCTGCTGGAGCACGAGGCGCTGATTGGTCATCGCCTGGGCGACCGTGACCGCGGTGCGCAGCGCGCCGACTGTCGTCGTGCTGGCGCGGTCGACGCCTTTCACGAGTTCGACGTTGTTCTTCTTGACCAGGTCGAGCGCGAGGTAGCCCTGGACGCTGACGGCCATCTGCGTCAGCAGGTCCTGCGTGCGCTGGCGGACGTAGAACAGCGCGCTCTCGCGGATCGCCTTGGCTTTGGCCGGGTCGGTGGAATCGAGGTTCGCCGCCTCTTCCTCGAGCCGCTCGTCGAGCGTCCTGGCGATGTGGATCATCTGCTCGAGCTTGCCCATCGCCTCCCACAGCTTCTGGCGCTCGACGTCGATCGCCGCATTGTCCATCAGCAGCTCGTCCTTCCCGCTGGCGAGGCGGGCGAGGATCGCCTGGATATGACCCTGGGCCGAGGTGTAGCTGTCGAAATAGCGCTTCAGCGAATTGCCGAACGGGATGATACCGAAGAGCTTGCGGCTGGTCAGCTTGCCCTTGCGGCCGGGATCGAGGTCCTCGACCGTGCGGCGCAGCTCGGCCAGATCCTTGCCGACGCCCGATTCCTGGTCCATGCCAAGGGGGAGCTGGCCTTGGAGCCGCATGGTTTTGCGCCCTATACCCAGGTATTCGGGGAGCGGCATGGCTTCGTTCCCAACCTGAGCGTTTTGGACCTGTTGTTCAACTTGGGCCCCCAGGCCCTTGATTATTTGAAAGCGCAACCTTTGGATTTTTTGGATGACTAGGCATCTGCTCCATTATGGCATCCATTTTCTACTGCCCATTCTGATTGCCCTATGGTTCTATAGGGAACAGTGGGTGCGGGTCGCCCTGATCTTGCTGGCAGGGATCCTTCTCGACCTGGACCATTTATGGGCCGATTCCATTTTCGACCCCGGACGCTGTAGCATCGGTTTCCATCCCCTTCACTCCCACTGGGCCATTTTGGGGTATTGCCTGCTCCCTTTCTTCAAAGGCACCAGGATCATCGGCCTGGCCCTGATCCTCCACATTGTGGCGGACCTGTTGGATTGCCTATTGATGTGAGGGCTCCACCCGCAGTCTTGCCAAAACAGGATAGTGGTCCGATAAGCGCCGATCGAAATTGCGGTGTTCCAAAACCTTTAGCCGGGGATCTGCCAGGATATAGTCGATTCGGATGGGAACACGGAACAGCTTATAGGTACCTCCCAACCCCTTGCCCGCCTCCAAAAAACTGTCCTGCATGTCCCCCTTTATGATCTTGTAGATGTTGGAGAATTGGGTATTGTTGAAATCCCCACCGATCAGGTTGATGTAGGGACTTTCCCGTAAATGTTCCCGAAAGAGCAGGGCCTGTTCCATCTGCTTTTCAAAGGTATCCACCAAGCGATGGTAGGTCCGTTGGGTTCTCCTGCCATCGGCAAAGGAAGAGGTCGAGGGAACAATCCTAAAGGATTGCAAATGCACATTGTACACCCTGAGGGTGTCCTTTCCATGGACAATATCGGCATAGATGATGTTGTTGATCGTTCCCGGCAGCTCCAGGGACCCTTCGCCCACTATGGGATACTTTGAAAAGATGGCCTGTACGGTCCTTCTTGCGGAATAGGGGGTCTCACTCCTATAGGGAAACTGCCCCAATTGCCTGTAGCGGATCCTGCTGTGCTCTTGCAAGCAGAGAATATCGGGATCTTGCCGCTTGATGAAGTCCACGATCTCCTCCCCGATACCGGGTTGTCGGATCCAACCGTTCTTGTTGAATCCCCAAACGTTATAGGTCATGATCTTCAAATCCCCCGGACGCCCTTCCTCCCCCATTTTACCAAAACCGAAGAAAGGGCCAAAGACCAAAAAAGCGACCACTAGGGCAACTAGGGAATACAGGGCCCTTCTTTTTTTCCCAAAGATCCAATAGACCAAAAAGAACAGATTCCCCAAAACGAGCAGGGGCACCACCAAACTGAGCACCGAAATAGCCGCAAAGGGTTGAATGGGCAGATAATGGAGGACCGCCATGAGAACCAACAAAAAGACGAACAGGGCATTTAGTGCCGTCGCTGCCCATTCCAGTATGGATCTCAATGCCTTCATTCCTTCTTTCCTGATTTCCCTACCTCCGAATGGTGGCCATGATCGGAAAATGATCCGATAATTTGACTTCGAAATTGTGATGCTCCAGAACTTCAAATTCCGGATCGGCCATGATATAATCGATGCGAATCGGAAATTTCATCAAATCAAAGGTCTTGCCAAAACCCTTCCCTTTTTCCCGGTACGAATCCTTCATGTCCCCTTTGATGATCCGGTACACCCTGGAGTATTGGGTATTGTTGAAGTCGCCCACAAGCACCTTTTTGTACGGGCTGGCGTCCATGCTTTCCCGGATCATGGCGGCCTGTTGGGACTGTTTGGCAATGACCGTCTTGGACCTTGCCAGCAAACGGGACGATTCCACATTCTTGATCGTGCCCAGATTGGGTTCTATCCGAAAGGATTGCAAATGCACATTGTACACCCGAATGGTGTCCCCCTCCACCAAAAGGTCCGCAAAGATGGCCGTATTGGCGCTTTTGGGAAAGACAATGGAATCCAATTTCAGGATGGGATATTTGGAATAGATCGATTGGATCACCTTCCCCGAATGCTTGCCGTAAACAAAATCCACGAATTTGTAGGGATACTGGCCCAGGGCATTGTTGCGTTTGAGGGCATAAAAGGACTCCTGGAAGCAAACGATATCGGGGTCTTGCCGGGAGACAAAATCATAGATCAGGTTGTCGACGCCCTCCACCTTCAACTGTCCCATTTCATTGAAGCCCCTGGCGTTGAAGGACATTATTGAAAAGGTGTTCTCCCCTTCCCCCACGGGCTGCCGGTTGTCCTGGATCCTGTATAAAGGCCCCAATATCACATACCACAGCAGCAAGGGGACCGCGGACACCAGGACCGATTTTCTTCTCCTGAAAATCCAATAAAGGGCAAAAATCAGGTTGGGGATCACCAGGAAGGGGACCAGCAGACTCAATACGGAAAGGGAGGGAAACCAATCCCCCGGGAGAAAGGGAACCAACAGGGACAGCAGCAGGAGCAGGGCAAAAAGTCCATTGAGATAAAGGAAAATCCGGTCCAAAAATGATCTTTTTTTCACCTTTCAGTCCTCCTTTCCCGCCTTGAACAAAAAATCCTTTTCCTCCTTGGAGAGGCTCTCATAACCGGCCTTGCCGATCTTGTCCAAAATGGCATCTATCTTGCGCTGTTTTGCCTGCCTGTCGTACTCCGCCTTGTTGTCCGCCGCTTTGTTCTTCCGATACACGGTCTTCATCGGGGCCTTTTTCTCCCGGGCCTTGAAAAGTTGGGCGACGGAGTTTCGCAATGCCATAAAGCCAGACCCGATATCCCGGCCCTTGGCCAATTGGGTGGCGTACATATAGCCCAGGAAGGCTCCGCCCAAATGGGCCAACCTCCCCCCGATATTGCCCCCATAGGGGATCTGGATCAGGTCCACCAGTACAAAGAAGACCCCCACCTGCCAGAGTTTGACATTGAAAAAAATGATCCTAACCTCCTGGTTCGGCATATAGGCACAGACAAAGATCAACACGGCCGTGACCCCGGCCGATGCCCCGATGAGCACACTATTGCTCTCCAAAAGGGTGGGAAATACATTATAACTGAGCAAAAAGACCAGGCCCCCGAAGATTACCCCCAGAAAATACACATTGATCAGCCGTTGCGCATCAAAGAGGTTCATAAAGATGCGGCCCGCAAAATAGAGCATGAGCATGTTCCAGAAGATATGCCCCAGGCCCGCATGGAAAAAGGAATAGGTGACCAAAGACCAAGGCTGCCCCAAAAAGGCCATAAAGTCCTTGGGCAAATGGAACCATTGGGAAACCGAAAAGCCCATCAGGGCGAGCATCAGCCCATCCAATAGAAACACCGCTACATTGGCAACGATCAGTTTTTCAACGATGCCCAGTCTTGATATTTGATATTGTAGTCCTCCACCCGCCATGCTTCAATCCCATCTATTTTTGTTAAACTGGTTCTTTTTCCAATACCACATCATCACAAAACCGATCAGGGCCCCTCCAAGATGCGCAAAATGCGCCACGCCCGTATTGACATTGCCTATTCCAAAAATAAGGTCCACCGCGAGCAAAATGGGTACAAAATACTTGGCCTTGATGGGCACCGGCAAGAAGATCAGCATCAATTTGGCCTCGGAATACATAAAGGCAAATGCGACCAATACCCCATAAATGGCGCCCGAGGCACCCACTGCCGGGGTACTGAAGGCCATGATCATATTGTCAATGGTGCTCTTCGATGCGAGATTGTACCAGCCCGGGCTGTATTTCCCCTCTGCCAATACATCCAAAACCTGGCTCATGACCAGGCCCGAATCCAGCAAAGCGTTCAATCCTTCGGTGAAAAGGTAGTAATTGACCCCGGTATGCAGGGCGGCCGACCCCAGGCCGGCTGAAAAATAAAAGAACAGGAACTTGTTCCTGCCCCATTGCTGTTCCAGGGGGGTCCCGAAAGCCCAAAGGGCGTACATATTGAAAAGGATATGCATCAGGTTCCCGTGCATGAACATATGGGAGAGCAGCTGCCACCATTGAAAATTGCCATTCTCGGGAAACCAAAGGGACATCCATTGGTACATCTGTTGGCCGTAAAGTTGTGAGGCGACAAAGAAGATCACATTGATGATCAACAAGTGTTTCACTGCCTCGGTCATTCTACCCATCTAGCTGAATTTTTTATCGATATCCCCATCGGGAATAATGGTATAGGTTATTTTTTGGAACGGGCTCAAGGCAGGTTCCTTACATGCAAAAAGCTTGTTCAAAAGGGCCAACTGGGACTCTTGGTCCAAGACCTCCCCGCTCTTGATCGCCAGATTTCTGGCAAGGATCTTGGCCAGGAGCTCGGCCTGGGAGATGTTCCCTTCGCCATAGCCGTCCCTATAGTCCGCCAATAAATGATCCAATACCTTCCCGATCCCACTTTCCGGAATCAACAGCGGCACCCCGGTCAACTTCAGGGTCTCCCCTTCCCAACCTCCGAAGGCAAAGCCCACATTGGTCAAGGGTTCGGAGAGTTCCTTCAAAAGGTCGAGGTCCCCTTTGTTGAATTCCAACTCCAAAGGAAACAATAATTGTTGGCTCAGGCCCTGCTTGACGGTAATTTCCCCCAAAAACTTTTCAAAGAGGACCCTTTGGTGCGCCCGCCTCTGATGAATGACCAACATTCCCGATTTCACGGTGCCCACCACATACTTTCGACCCAGTTGAAGGGTGGTGGCCCAGGGTTCCCCCATTTGGTCATCCGAATACAGATCGCCCTGGATCTCCGTATGGGATTCGACCAGAAGGCTGCTGAAGCCCTTGGTATCGGTTTCCATCAGGCCTTCATGGAGTTTTTCCCAACCCCTTGTGTCCACCTTTTGAAATTTGCCCCCGGACCCGCTTCCACCACCAAAGGGATTGAACCCCGCATCCACGGTGACCTTGGGCAGGACCACGCCTTTATCCCGAT
>CALDPL010000176.1 GCA_937911965.1 uncultured Allomuricauda sp.
GCTCTTCGTGCATGAGCTAAAAGACCTGTACAGCGCCGAGAAACAGCTGGTGCGTGCGCTCCCGAAGATGCGGGATAAGGCGACGAACGACGAACTGAAGCAGGCCTTCGACAATCACATCAAGGAGACGGAAGGTCAGATCCAGCGCCTGGAGCAGATCTTCCAGAATCTGGAGTACGCCCCCACCGGAGAGAAGTGTGCGGCGATGGAGGGTCTGATCGAGGAGGCTGAGGATGCGATTGAGAGCGTGGAGAATGACGAGGTGCTGAACGCAGCGCTCATCGCTGCGGCGCAGCGTGTGGAGCATTATGAGATTGCGGGATATGGCACCGCCCGTGCGTACGCCCGCCGGCTCGGAAACAAGGAAGCTGAGAAGCTGCTGCAGGAAACGTTGGATGAGGAGGTACCCATGACTGAGCAGATCAAGACCCCACCGCCCCCACCGCCCCCGGCCGCCCCCGAGGTGATCGAAGTAGTGGAGGATGAGGTAGAGGTTGAGGAGACCGTGATCGAATCCACCGAGTCAAGTCAGGAACAGGAAGTCGTGGAAATCGAGGAGGTTGAGGTCGAGGAATTTGAGGAAGATGTTTCCATTCCCTTTGCCGTAATCGAGGACGTGCCCGTTTTCCCCGGCTGTGAGAACGCCAAGGACAAGAAAGCCTGTTTTCAGGAAAAGATCCAGGCCCATATCGTCAAGAATTTCCGTTATCCTGAAATTGCCCAGGAAATGGGGATACAAGGTAGGGTGAGTGTCATGTTCGTGATCCAAAAGGACGGGAGCATAGGGGACATCCGAATGAGGGGACCGGACAAAAACCTGGAAGCCGAAGCTTTGAGAATCATCGAAAGATTGCCCAAAATGACCCCTGGAAAACAAAGGGGAAGGGCGGTGAAGGTTCCATTCAGTATTCCGATTACCTTTAAACTGCAATAAGAAACACAATTTCCGATGAGTCGGGAACGGGAAAAGCCCTGGAGTTCGCTTCAGGGCTTTTTTTTTGGCCCATGGCACAAAAGTATCCCTCAGGTTGGAAAAGCGGGTTCCCGACCTTATCTTTGCGCCCAATAGTCTTTTGGATGAAATCTGCCGTAGGCTCCATAAAAAATAGATCTCTTTCCCTGATACTTTATGATTTCAAGGAAATCACCAAGGCCAAACTGTCCATCAGTGTGGTCTTTTCCTCCATTGCGGGCTATTTCCTGGCCGCCGATCAGATCCATCTGCCTTCCCTCTTGATGTTGATTTTTGGGGGATATTGTCTTGTGGGGGCTTCCAATGCCTTCAACCAAATCGTGGAACGGGATTTGGATGCCCTGATGAAACGGACCGGGAACCGACCCATTCCCGCTGGGCGGATGACGGTGGGGACCGCCTTTGCCATTGCGGTGGGAATGACCTTGATGGGCCTGCTGGCCCTCTACACCCTGAACCCCAAAACGGCCATGTTCGGGGCGATTTCCCTTTTTTTGTACACTTCCGTATATACCCCGCTCAAGACCAAGACCCCACTTTCCGTATTTGTGGGTGCCTTCCCGGGCGCCATCCCTTTTATGTTGGGCTGGGTGGCGGCCACCGGGGAATTCGGGATCGAACCGGGCACCCTCTTCATGATCCAGTTCTTTTGGCAGTTCCCCCATTTCTGGGCCCTGGGCTGGATGTTGGACGAGGATTATAAACGGGCGGGCTTTAAAATGTTGCCCACCGGCAAAAAGGACAAGGGAACGGCCTTGCAGACCATATTGTACACCATCTGGATGATCGTGATATCCGTGGTGCCGGCCTTTGGGATCACCGGAGAGCTCCAATTATCGGTGGTGGCCGCCCTATTGGTGCTGATCGCCGGCCTGGTGATGCTGTGGTACGCCCTGGCCCTCTATGTGAGGATGGACAATCCCACGGCGCGTAAACTCATGCTGGCCAGCGTCACCTACATTTCCCTGATACAGATCATTTACGTAATCGATAAATATATAGGTTGACCATGGACTTGAC